>NZ_JAVJNP010000012.1:0-67844 GCF_040217205.1 Coleofasciculus sp. A1-SPW-01
CCTATTGCCTATTGCCTATTGCCTATTGCCTATTGCCTATTGCCTATTGCCTATTGCCTATTGCCTATTGCCTATTGCCTATTGCCTATTGCCTATTGCCTATTGCCTATTGCCTATTGCCTATTGCCTATTGCCTGACGAATGACATAAGACGAAGGACATAAGACGAATGACTCAAACCCTCTGGATTGCCCGACACGGAAATCGCCTCGACTTTGTTAACCCTGACTGGTTTAACACAGCAGAACGTCCTTATGATCCCCCGTTATCGGACGATGGCGTTGGTCAAGCGCGGGAGTTAGGTGAACGGTTAAAGGGGGAGACGATTAAGCATATTTTCGCCTCACCGTTTTTGCGAACGGTACAAACAGCGAACCAAATTGCTCAGATTTTGGACTTACCCATTAAGATGGAGGCGGGTTTGAGTGAATGGCTGAATCCGGAATGGATGAGAACAGAGCCAGAACGACTGTCGGTTGAGGAATTACAACAGCGTTTCCCCTGTATTGATTCGGGGTATACCTCCCGCGTCATCTCTCAGTATCCAGAAACAAATGAGAAAGTGCTAGAACGCACCGCTCAAACAGCTCGCCTGCTGACCACAGAATTCGGAGACGATATATTATTAGTAGGTCATGGTGCTTCAGTCGTCGGTGCGACCTGGGGATTAATTCCGGGTCAACCCGAAGTGAACGCCGCTTTATGCTGTTTAGTTAAACTCGTGCGTCATGAGGAAAAATGGGTGATGGAACTCAACGGGGATACTTCCCACCTCAGTCAAACTGAAGACGTGATTCGATTTCATTAAAGTATAAGATTCTATGACATTAATACTGGCAGGAGATATCGGCGGGACTAAAACGATTTTGCGACTGGTGGAGGATTCAGACTCGGAATCGTTATCGGTTCTCCATGAAGCCCGTTATCCTAGCCGGGATTTCCCAGATTTAGTACCGATTGTCCAGACATTTGTATCGGAAGCGGGACAAAAGCTACAACGGAAACTGAGCATTGACAAAGCCTGTTTTGCGATCGCAGGTCCTGTGGTCAACGATACCTCTAACTTGACCAATTTAGCGTGGGTGTTGGACGCTAGACGGTTAGAGGAAGAACTCGCGATCGCGAAAATCACTCTGCTCAATGATTTTGCGGCGGTTGGCTACGGGATTCTTGGTTTAGAGGCGGATGATTTATGTACGCTACAACAGGTTACGCCCCAATCTGATGCGCCAATTGCCGTCATTGGTGCGGGTACAGGTTTAGGACAAGGATTTTTGATTCAGAACCAGGATAGGTATCAGGTTTTCGCGTCCGAAGGCGGACATGGGGATTTTGCCCCCCGCACTGAACTGGAGTTCCAACTTTTACAATATTTACGCGAGAAGTACGATATTCAGCGCATTTCCGCCGAACGAGTCGTTTCCGGTCAAGGAATTGTCGCCGTTTACCAGTTTTTGCGCGATCGGCAATTTGCCCACGAATCCCCAGAAATTGCCCAAGTCGTTAAAACCTGGGAACGGGAAATGGGACGCAGTGAGAAAAGTGTTGATCCGGCGGCGGAGATTTCTCAAGCAGCGTTGCAAAAAAGTGACCATCTCAGTGAACAGACCTTGAAAATGTTTGTGGAAGCTTACGGTGCAGAAGCGGGGAATCTGGCGCTCAAACTCTTACCCTACGGGGGGTTATATATTGCTGGCGGGATTGCGGCTAAGATTTTGCCCTTGATGCAGGATGGTAGTTTCTTGCGAACCTTTACGGAAAAAGGTCGGGTCAGTCCCCTGCTGGAAAACGTTCCAGTTCATATTGTGATGAATCCCCAGGTTGGGCTAATTGGTGCAGCAATATGCGCCTCTCGATTGTAAGTTGCTCAAAACGTTTTCGGTTGGGGAGCATGTCACCTTTTTAGGTTGGGTTCTTGGAACAATAGAGTTAAACTATTGTCAATTCCTTGACTCAGGTTAAAATCTAGGTCTGATCATCAAACAAGCTGTTATTCCAGAAAACAGACGTTTGACGATGAGTGTTTCACCTGAGAAAACAGGATAAATTGTACTTACAGTAGGCTTTAGGATAGCGACAGAAATAATCATGAATCAGCGCGGTGTAACGATATGGTTCACGGGTCTAAGTGGTGCAGGTAAAACCACCATTACCCAAGCATTAGCCAAAACCTTGCAAGAGAAGGAGTGTAAGCTAGAAGTCTTAGACGGCGACATTGTTCGTCAGAATCTCACCAAAGGCTTGGGCTTTAGCAAAGAAGACCGCGACGAAAATATCCGTCGCATTGGTTTTGTGTCTCACCTACTGACCCGCAATGGTGTGATCGTTTTGGTATCGGCTATCTCGCCCTACCGGGCAATTCGAGAAGAGGTACGCCAAAAAGTTGGTGATTTTCTAGAAGTTTATGTTAATGCTCCCCTGGCAACCTGTGAAGAACGAGATGTCAAGGGATTATATAAACGCGCCCGCGCTGGAGAAATTCTTGGGTTTACCGGAATTGATGATCCTTACGAACCACCACTCAACCCCGAAGTGGAATGCCGCACTGATCAGGAAGAGTTATCAGAGAGTGTCACCAAAGTGCTACAAAAATTGGAAGAATTGGGTTATTTGCCCAAGCAACTTGCCGTAGAAGGCGCTTAGAGACTGGAGCGTCAGTCCAGTAATCCCAGTCAGTCCTCTCAAGAGGTTAACAGTCAACAGTTAAACCATGAGGAAGAGAGAGGGTTTTGTGTAGGGGCGGGTTTGACGATTATCGTTTTTTGCCTCATCCAAATGTAACTAGGGCTTGCTGAATAAGTGGTGAGGTGAGGGGGAGCAGGGGAAGCAGGGGAAGCTGAGGGAGCTGGGGGAGCAAGGGTACATTTTCCCTGAGCAAGGTGATGCCATACTTAGGAAGGATGCTACCCCATTTCCTGGCACTTTATCCACTGTCCATACACCTCAAAGTATTGATGGATCAGGGTTTCCGGGTTGTGCAGTAAGCCCTAACTAAACCCGCCCCGACCGAGTAGCATGTTACTCTTTCACAATTCCCATGCCGAGTAATTTGGAATAATATAACTCCGGATAATTTATTCGGGGGAGAGTCAAGTCTGGAATTCCCCTTTTTTCCTTGTCCCCCTGCACATCCGTATCCCTGCTCCCCCTTTCCTATGAAACTCATGATGACTCGAATTTTTTTAGGTGTTGCTGCCCTGTTCGGGGGTTTATCTGTCGCCGCTGGAGCTTTTGCTTCTCATGCGTTGAAGGAAAAACTGAGTGAACGGGCTTTAGACATTTTTGAAACGGGTAGTCGTTATCAAATTTATCATTCCCTAGCCTTGCTCATCGTGGCATTGCTGCTTTCTCGCGCTGAAACTCCCTCACCTCCCCTCATCGCCGCTGGAATCGCTTTTATTGTGGGCATCGCTATCTTTTCCGGCAGTCTATACGCCCTGAGTTTAAGTGGTATTAAATGGCTGGGTGCTATTACTCCACTGGGGGGAGTCGCCTTGATCCTGGGATGGGGATGTTTAGCGATCGCGGCGTGGAATTTTAAATAACGAACCAGATTTTCAGAATAATCGTAAGCAGCCTATAACTATATCACATTCTGTGCTTATTTGTTATCTTCCATGAACACAAGCCATTTTGTAAGTTTGCTGAAAAGCCCTGTGGTGACAACAACATTCCAACCGCAGGGGATTCGCTGCCCAACTTTTAAAATCAGGGGCTAGTCGAATCATCTTTTGCAAGATTGTATCATCGATCCACAAAACAAGTGGAAAAGGAAACTGTTTGCGAAACTCTTCACGCACCAGATTAGTCGCACTCAAAACTTGATCAACAGCAACTACCGAATCAAGACCAAAGACAACTACAGCCGGAGGCGGTGGTTCATCCACGGCTGCGCGTATTGCCGTAAACAGAGTATCCACAGAGGGAGGTAGCATCACACCCTGGATAGGAAGTGCAGAGAATTCTTGTAACTGGTTTAATACGGATAGGGGTTGGGGTGAAAACTTGCTGCACACCAAAATCAGGGCAAAATGACCTTGGGACATAATGATTACTCTGGCAAGCTTTCTCAGGGATTGTTCGTTATTGGCGTTGAAAGCTTGTGCTTCTATATTAGTCATAGGAAGATGCTGACAGTTTTTCCTAATTTGAATGCTTGGATTCTATCTAAGTTTTCCCTAGTAATTATTTGTATTTTTAAATAAAAAATTAATCCAACTTCCTAATTTCTAATAAATATTAGGGGATGAATGAGTATGAACCGATAGAGGACAACAAGGTGTCGGTCTCCCAATTCGTTCCATTGTAATAAAACTTAACATTTTTATCCAGTTCAGATTTCCTGAGCTAGGGCGGACGGTTCTAGTGCAGCATGGCTCTAAATAGCTGACCAGATAATCTCCCCAGTTCTCCCGCACCTGGAACCCTCCTGCTCCCTCTTGTTTCCCCGTCTTGTCATCCTGAACCTTTCCACTCATTTAACGCCAAGTTTTGTTAACCTAGCCGATGGAGATGAGTTCAGCCGTTTAAGGTTATTTATCCCAAAACCTGCTGGGGCAATCATGAGGAAATGGGGGAGATCAGCTAAGATTCCTGACATAAAGACAGTATTACTCACAAAATACACCTTAAATGTGAAATTTTTGGGTAAGTCTTGGGAGTACCCCAGCCGGAAAATGTTGAAAAACTTCGAATATTATGCCAATTCGCCATGTAATTGACCGACAATACAGAAATGTTTGTAGCCAAAAATACAAAACGTTTCGGAGTAACGTTCCAAATCAGTCAGAGTCTCAAAACTCAAAACGACTCTCCCAGTCTTGATCCGACAGCCAATGGCGATAAGTCGCTTTGGCAACCTTTGCCTAACTCAGCGAGTCATTCCTGATCAGGAAGGTGTGTAGCCCGTCAATAGTGATATCTCTAGATTTGCTCCTTTTATGAAACAGTTGGTCAAAACCTTATTTACAGCCTTTGCCAATGGGCTAGTTGCTTTTAGCCGTGCTTGTGGGCATCAGGCTTGGTTAATGTTTCTGTTTATGTTGGGTTTGTGTTTAGCCTTATGGCTGCCAACCCTAGCTTACGCTCAAACGCGGCTGAGTGATATCCAAGGAAATTGGGCGCAATCGTGCATTGAACAGTTAGCACAGCAGCAGATTATTCGTGGTTATCCAGATGGTCATTTTCAACCCAATGCCCCTGTAACTAGGGCTGAATTTGCCGCCATGCTAGGTAAAGCCTTTCCAGATGCGCCAGAGATACGCACGGGCGGAAAGTTTGCTGATGTGCCAACTCGACACTGGGCAAGTCAAGCGATTCGCCAAGCCTATCAAACCGGATTTTTAGCGGGTTATCCGGGTGGACTATTCCAACCCAATCAACCGATCCCCCGTGTGCAAGCCTTAGTTTCTTTAGCCAGTGGGTTGAAGTATGTTCCCCAGCAACCTGCCGCTGAAACCTTGACATCAGCATTTGAAGATGCTAACACGATTCCCAATTATTCCCAAGGCGCGATCGCAGCCGCTGTAGAAAACCAGCTTGTAGTTAATTATCCCAGCGTGCAAACCTTTAACCCGAACCAAAATGCGAGTCGGGCTGAAATTGCCGCTTTTTTGTGCCAAGCGACTCAAACCGCTGAGTTGATCCCCTCCCAGTACATTGCCAAAGTCAATACTCAAGTCCCCAATTCGGCTCAAGCTGAGTTACGTGGGGTGTGGCTGACGAATATTGATAGCCAAGTCTTATTTTCCACGCAAGGCATTACCGACGCCATTCAACGCCTAGATCAACTCAACTTCAACACCGTCTATCCCACCGTTTGGAATTGGGGCTATACCCTCTACCCTAGTCAAGTGGCTGAACAGGAAATTGGGCGGGCGGTAAGGCTAGTGACTCCCTTAGATGAATCCCTTGATCCCAATCAGGGAACCCAAGGACGAGATATGCTCAAGGAAATCATCGAACAAGCCCATCAAAAGGATATGAGGGTGATTCCCTGGTTTGAATTTGGATTTATGGCACCGGCTGACTCGGAGTTAGCCCAACGTCACCCCGATTGGCTGACGCAAAATCGCCAAGGTGGGAAGATTTGGCAAGAAGGAAGTCACGATCGCGTTTGGCTGAATCCCTTTAACCCGGAAGTGCAGCAGTTTATCCAGGATTTAGTGGTTGAGTTAGTCAACAACTATGATGTTGATGGGATTCAATTCGACGATCATTTCGGCTTGCCCTTTGAGTTTGGTTATGATCCCTTGACCGTTAAGCTCTATCAACAAGAGCATCAAGGTCAATCTCCTCCTCGTGATCCCAAAAACCCAGAGTGGGTACGATGGCGGGCGAACAAAATTACCGACTACTTAACCCAACTTTTCCGAGCGATTAAAGCGCAAAAGTCGGATGTGATTATCTCCCTGTCTCCCAATCCTCAAGATTTTTCCTATGAATTCTATCTCGCCGATTGGTATACTTGGGAACGTCGTGGTTTGGTTGAAGAGTTGATCGTCCAGATTTATCGCAATGACTTTGATCGGTTTATTGCAGAACTCGAACAGCCGGAAGTCCAGGCGGCGCGGCGTCATATCCCTGTGGGGATCGGGATTTTAGCCGGATTAAAAAATAAGCCCATTTCGTTATCACAAATTCAAAAGCAAGTCGAAGCTGTGCGTCAGCGAGGATTTGCTGGGGTGTCATTCTTTTTCTACGAAACCCTGTGGGACAACGCGCCCGAATCCTCACCCCAGCGTCAGGCAGCGTTTCAGGCACTCTTTCCCCTACCTGCGCGATCGCCGGAAATTTCAGCGGATTGGGACGTCTCGGATTAGAAAGGGCTTTAAGTAGGTGGGGACAATTAAAGTTAACGGTGGGGATCGTCATTCGTCATACTCGCGATAGCGAGAAGCAAGCTACGTCATTCATCCTTTGTATACGCTGACGATCCCACAATCGTGCTAACCTACTTACTAGAATCAACGTTACTGCTTTCTAATTTAACCACGGAACCAGAAGCATCTGTGCGATAGATCCAGCGGTGTTGCCCCTTGGCAACAGCCACTTGCCATCCAGATACAGGTATCTGCTGACAAGAGGCTTCTGCTTCAGCCAATTCTAGACAATTATCAGACCAGGTATGGGGTTGCACATCAACTAGGTCGAGTTTCGAGGAAGGCACTCGTGTATGCTCGGAGGCATGTTGCAAAACAATATGACCAATTGCCGTAGATAGCTGAGGATTCGCCTGAGGAGACTGATTCGTCATCCCTTTATTCTTGGGTGATAGATGACCCGCACTAAAGGACAAAATCAGAGTAAAGGCAATGGCTTGAAGAATTAGACGGGGTTGGATGGCGTTGTTTTGAAAGGTTGATGTTTCCGAGTTAGTGGGTTTAATCGTTTTCATCACAAATCTTAGATAAGGGGGCTTGAGTTCGGATAGCGTACCAATCGGTAGATCACAGCACCCCAATACCGAGTTAGTCCGGAATCTAGCCGCTTATTCCGGTTGCAGCATTTTAAAATCGATTGCTATAAAATTTTTAACGGGAACAAAGAAATATGTTGTTTGATTGGACGCTACCCAATGGCAACATCTACAGAATCAAGTCAAACATTGTTCTCTTGGCTTAACTCAATCCTTATAGTTTGTCAGTCTAGTCACTCGGCTTGACATAAAATTGGCGTTCCTACAACTTTAAACAGGGTAAGCTGCTAGAGTATAAGGGGTCACAGAAGAGCAGGTATAGTGTTTTGAGCAAGGGGTTCTATGGTTGAGCAAGTGATTAACAAGCTCTTTTTCGCTAGGCTTGAAGTTTATCCCTCAAGCTGACGTTGTACCGTTTGTATCGGTCAGCGTTTGGTAGATGACTCTTGCTGCGTTTACCCTTAGCTATTCTTAGTCATATATTATTTTAACTGATAAAACAATAAATTTCTAGCCGCCAAAGACCCAGATGCTTATAAACTAACTGTTATAAAGACTACATTCGCGATGCACCCCCAGCCAATTTCTCCGGCAACCTTTGGCTGATCACAGCAAACCTCACCTACAATGATCCCTGTTCAGCCTTACTCATGCGTACTCCTCCCCTGCTCATGAAAGAAATGAGGAACGGGGCAAGTAATAGAAATTAGGTAAGTCTAATCGATAAGCATAAATTATGAGTACAACGGACGATGCACGGCAATATGCACCTGCGACTCAACGCAACCGCGAACCGATTCTTGAGATTCTACGTCGCGTACTGCCTGCAAAAGGTACAGTTTTAGAAGTTGCTAGTGGCACAGGGGAACATGCTGTTTTCTTTGCCCCACGTCTAAAGCCACGTCAATGGTTACCTTCTGATGCCAATCCTCTCATGCGTGCCAGTATTGCAGACTGGTCTGCTTACGAACCTGCTGATAATCTTTACCCACCCTTAGATATTGATGTGCAGACACCGAGTTGGTCTGTAGAGAAGGAGTCACCTGTTGATTGGGAAACCTCACCGTTGAAGGCGATAGTCAGCATTAATTTGATTCACATCGCCCCTTGGTCAGCGTGCTTGGGACTGATAGCCGGGGCAAGTCGTCTGCTTCCTCCAGGGGGTGTTCTCTATTTATATGGCCCATTCAAGCGCAATGGACAGCATACTGCTGCCAGTAATGCTGCCTTTGATGCCTCGTTGCAGGCGTCCAACCCCGACTGGGGTGTGCGTGACCTTGAGGATGTTGTGGCAATAGCCCAAGATCAGCATCTAGTCTTAGAGCAAATCTACCCGATGCCTGCGAACAATCTTTCAGTCGTCTTTCATCATACTTGAGCGGTTTGTGTTGCTTTCTCCAAAAGATTGGTACGAATACATCCGCTATACCAAGTCCAGTTTGGTTGAGAGTCTAAGGGATTGTATTGCGCCCAAATCTTGCCGCTATGGGTTTGATAAAAGTCTACAATTTCTGCTGTCGCCTCACCTCCCCAAGGCGCTTTTACTGTAATCGAGTCGCCTTTGTGAAACAGTTCACCAGCTTCATTTGTCGCTTCTGTCACTGGAGGGGGTGGCGGTTTCTTTTCAACGGATTTGGCAGGGATAGGTTTGGGTTTAATGGCTAGATAGGGTTTCTTTTCTGCCGTTGGAGGATTGGCTGGAGTAGAACTCTGGGTTGACGCTTCGGGTTTCTTTTCTGCCGTTGGAGGATTGGCTAGAGTAGAACTCTGGGTTGACGCTTCGGGTTTCTTTTCTGCCGTTGCTGGAGGATTGGCGGGAGTAGAACTCTGGGTTGACTCCTCAGTTTGAGGAGGATTAACCTCAGTGTTGTCCTGGGTTGATTCCTCAACTGTTTTCGTGGATTCAGATGTCTCTGACGTTTCAGGAACATTCGACGTCAAAGATTCGATATTGGTTTTTTTGCGGTTTTTTTTGCGAGCCATAGCAGTCTGGTAGTTGTCAGCTTATTAGAACCTGAATTTTTCTGTAGGGGGTGGGGGTATTACCCCTCATCCCATCCTAGATGAGTTGGGTTAATGTATATATGTGGGGTGCATCTACATTTACCCCATAATACTCAGATCTTCAGGAAATTCCATATATTGATCCTCTCGCTTTCCCATATAGGAAGTCGTGGAAAGCAGAATTCGAGTTATTCCCAGGATTTAAGGATATATCATCGCTGGTGCAGCCTTGCGTGAATGCTCTACTACCGGAACATAGCAGGAGATTTAGCGATCGCCAATAGAATTTGACCTTGGCGTTAGTATAGCATCGCTGTCAGTCCTCGCCTCAGGATTGCGTAATAGCGATATTTGGTATGTCAGTTTCACTTCACGCGAACGGGCTAAAAGTTAAAATTCGTTTAAATGAGTTTTAGCTTTTAATACAGTAAGCTTTAGCTTACTTTAGCTTTCGGGAGCATCCAAAACATTGGGGTATTGAAAAGAGAGTTTTTCGGTGCGACAATTGCGGGTTTGAGTGCGACAGAGATTTGAACGCATCGCTCAATTTGCAGCAAACCAGCAAACCGTAGGGACACAGCAGTGCCATACTCGTACAGGTGGGGGAGAGCCTGTGGGCTATATGTAACGGATTGTTCCATTCTATGCAAGAATAAGTCCCGTAGTTCTGTCGTTGTCTCAATCTAAAGGAATTCGATTGTGAATCAATCCCCCAATGAAGGCACAAAAACCTTTTTGTATATTATTGGTATTGCCCTAGGTGTGGGTCTGTTACTCGCAGCATTTGTTTTGCTACTCACGGGACTCGGTGTAATTCAGCAAATTCCATCGGCTGTCGTCTGGGCGATCGTTCTCTTTTCCATTGGTATCGGTATCCTCACCGGTCTCACGATCCGACGGTAAATTAAGCAGGTTGGTGGAAATAAACCGAACTCTCTTTCGTTCTGTCACTATTCCTGAAACATTCACAAATGACATAAGGCGTAACTTGCTTCTCAAGGGCAGCGAGTTCCCCGCCGTTACCTTTAATTTTGTTCAACTACTTATATTATGAGTCCACCTCCCCCATCTGATACCCTAATTTATGCTTATCTTTTTTCCATTTCTGTCGCTATTACGATTGTGGTTTATATTTTTAGAGGTGTAGGAATCCTCAGCTTTATTCCAGGAGGTATTTTGTGGTTATTAATTTTACTGTCTATTGCCACAGGGATTATTTACGGGGTGCAGAAAACCAAGCGGTACTAATGCTCAATCAGGGTTAACGCTCCGGATCGCACCATTCGTTCGTAGTTAGCGCTTTAGCGCCTCCGGAATCCTGAGTCGGGGCTGGTTTAGTTACATCTGGATAAAAGGAAACGATAATTGTGAAACCCGCCCCTACATACTCAAAACTTTCTTATCTGCAACATTTGATTTCCCCCTTGTTGAAATTCATAAGCCACCTGCTTAATTTCCACATTATATCCCTGTGCATTTAATTCACTGATTACAGGTGATAGGTGGGGAGATACATCTCCCGAAATATCTACCAGAGGAAAAATTCTCACCTCATTTGCCACACGACACAATTCCTGGATCGAAAGCAGGTGAAACGCTTGAGACAATAAATCAGAATAGCTAAACAGGAAGTGAGAACAAACCGCTAAACTAAATTGACGGGTTGTAAATGGTAAACCAGGCAATTCAGCTTTAATATAGCGTCCTTGTTCAATTCCAATCGATAAATCGTCGATAAATTCTTCCATAGCTGACAGGCGAATTTCTCCCAGTTCTTCGGGTGTTCCAATTGTTTGCCACACATAGTTATCACGATTCGCTTTCACCCCATCAATCACCCTTGGATATACCTCTTGAATGCGTCTTTTGATATCAGTTGCCGAAAACTGATAGATAGGGTCACAGGATATAACATTATATCCTTGGCACGTCATCTCCGCATTAAAGCTAGCCGGTCCCCCCGCACAATCGAGTAGGGTTAATCTGAGTTCATCGGGTTGCAGGTCAAACATTCTGACATATTCGTCCAGCGAACGCCCCCAAGGAATAACGGTTTCGAGTTTAAATGCCATTTTTATTTCTCTGATAAGTAGGAATGACAAAGGATAAAATACAATTTTAACTTCACCGTTTATTTAAACTATAGGCTTTGTTTTATAAGTTTCTATAAAGATAGTTAAATCAACTTGTCACTCTGCCCGGTTACTCGTTATAGTAAAGCCGCTCTCTTAGACTTTTGTTAAATTCAGCATCTTAACATGGGGTATCTACTGGACTATACCTATATCGAAGGCAAAACTGATGTCTCAATTGCAGCACCCTTCCTCACCGAGTTCAGGAAAAGAACCTTGGCTAGCGGCTAACTTATCCCTATTTTTTCCCGGAATTGGTCAGCTTTATACCGGAAAGATGATCAGAGGGTATAGTTTAATTATCACTCAAGTCGGGTTATATACTTTAAGTGGATGGTTAATTTTAAGTCAAATCGGCAATATTTTCATCGGAGAAATTCTATTACTCGCCACATTCGCCTTGAGTATTTGGGGAATATTTGATGCCTATGACTGTGCCAAGAAAGCTAATCCACCGAGTTTTGAGAAACTCAGAACCAGTCGAAAAGATCCATGGCTGGCTGTCTTTCTCTCGCGCCTTGTTCCTGGTGTGGGTCACCTCTATATTAACCGTCTGTGGTTGAGTGTTCTATTCTTTACTTTTTTTGTTACCTCGTTGCTGGTTCAACTCGTGCCGATACTCCTCAAATCTCTGGTTTTCTATCACGTTTATATCGCCTCAACAGTTCGTCGTGAACGAAATCAGATGCCAATTTTATGTATGGCGCTTGTCTCTATTCTATTTTCTATCATAATTTCTATGCAGATGTTCTTTATTACGACACATATCGCTGATAGTCACGTCATTATTACGAACGAGATGAACCCAACGTTACACAGCGGCGATCGCGTTATTGTGGATAAACAAACCTACTATTTTCGATCCCCCCAACGGCAAGATGTTGTCCTATTTTTACCACCGGAAGCTTTGCAAGATAACCATTTTCGAGACGCCTTTGTTCAGCGAATTATTGGTTTACCTGGAGAACGGGTAGAGATGGAAAAGGGAATCGTTTATATCAATTCTCAGCCTCTGGAAGAGAACTATCGTCAAGGAGGTTCTCAAGATGCCTTTACTCCCATCACCGTTCCTGCCAATTCTTATTTCGTCTTGGGGGATAACCGGAACCACAGCTATGATAGTGAGGATTGGGGGTTTCTTCCCCGACAGAATATTCTGGGAAAGGTGACCAAACGATTTTTCCCTCCCCAACGAATGGGGATCGTTGACTAATCAGGCATAAAAGTGGCTACAGTACAGGTAGTATGGTCGATAGGTCACAGGCATGTCAAGATTGTAGGTAGAGCAGTTGCGCCAAATCGCACTGTTTCAGAAGCATCTTACCCGATAAACCTTGAGAAGCGGCTTAAATGGGCAACTGCCTGGTTAAAGAAAAGGGAGGATCTATACTGATGTCAAATCACCAGGACTTAAGTTGTATATTAACAGAAATGTTAATAGAAATAGCTCAATGCTTCAAGAAAATTATCCGTGTTGATCGGGTTAATATTTTTTTATTAGACCGATATGATCCGGAGCAGTGTCTCGTTTTAACGCCGAACTCTTCCCAACCGAAAGAGTTAAGAATTCCCAATTCTACTGGGATTGGCGGAATTGCCAATTTGCAGAGTTTTGTAGAAAATCCTTTTGAATGTCAGTTTTACCGTGAAGAACACGGCATAAAGCTACCGCGATCCTTTGATTATATCGTTTATAATTTATTATCTCTACCTTTAGCTAATAAACAAAAAAACATCGTTGCCTTCGTTCAATTAATTAACAAATTAAAACCAGAGGCTAGCCCCGATCAGCCTATAGAAAAGACGATTGACAATCATGGATTTACTCAAGACGATGAAAAGCGATTTTATCAGGCAAGTGCGTGGATTCGTTCAACAGTTGAGCGATGTCAGGCGCTTTATGCAGAAATTAAAAAACAAGAGGTTTTTATTGGCTTTATTAAAGCCATTCATACGATTAGCCAAGGCGGACTAAACTTTGATGCGATCCGTCAGCTTATTATTCAAGAAGCCAATGAATTAATGAATGCCGATCGCAGTCGCTTATGGCTAATCGATCAGGAACGTCAGGAACTGTGGACAAAGGTGGAAACAGAGGAAGGTTCTCCTTACGAGAAGCGCCACGGGATTGGGGTTGGCTTTGTTGGTAAAGTAGCTGAGTCGGGAAAAGCCTTAAATATTCCCTTTGACCTCTATATCCACCCTGGTGTTGATCGGATCAAAAAAAGCGATTGCCATACCGGATATCGTACCTGTAGTTTACTCTATATGCCTATTTTGACACCGGATAACGAAGTCTTAGGTGTCCTTGAATTAATTAATAAAAAGAAACGGGGATATTTTCCCGCGTATGATCCCGATAGTTGGCCCATTCCACCGGATATATTTAAAGCAAGTTTTAGTCAAGCCGATCAACAATTAATGGCAGCCTTTGCGCTGCAAGTGGGGATTGCATTACAAAATTCTCGCCAATTCGCATCGCTTAAACAACAGGAACAGATTCAACAGCTTATTTTAAAGACGCTAGATAATGGCGTGATTTATACCGATGCAACGGGGCGAATTATTACTGTCAACGAAAAAGCGCATCAGCTTCTCAAAAGCGATGAGAAAGATGGGGTGGAAGGGAGTTGGATTGGTGATTTTATTCAGGTTAAAGAGAGTGATTTTGCTCATTTAGTCCAAGGCGCTTTAACGGAACATCAGGACTATCACGCTCCTCATACAGTTATTGCCCGTGATCAGGAACAACCGATTGATTTATCGATTCGGTCGATCGCCGAGAACAACGGATCTCATCATTTTTATGGACTCGTCGTCGTTCTCAAAGAAATTAATTCCACGAGTTCCACTCAACTCCCTACCTATCACCAAGTCAGCCAGGAACTCACCCAGGAATTTTTGAGAAAATATGATATCCAGTTATTTGCCCACCCCAATGTGGCGATTTTATGTGCCGATATTCAAGGCTATACCAGCTTGATGGACGACATGGAAGCAGAAACCGTTGTTTCCATGCTCAATCACTATTGTGAACTGATGGTGGAGACTGTCTTGAAGTATCAAGGCACTTTAAATCAATATATTGGTGATGCATTAATTGCTGTCTTTGATACCTCCTTAGCCGTAAGCGATCGCGCCTGGTATGCGGTACAAGCAGCGATAGACATGCGCCAACAGTTAGCCGAGTTTAATCGTAATCATTTGACACCCCATCAGCCAATGCCGCGCCTGGGGATTGGTATTCATGCAGGGAGAATCCATCTGAGTCAAAATGGTTTTCAACCCCCATTGTCTGGGGATATTGTCAACTTTACCTCATTACTCGAACAAGTCAGTCGCGATTATGGCTGCGACATTATTATTAGCGAAACGATTTATAAACATTGTCGCGATCGCGTCTGGGTACGGGAACTGGATCGCCTCCCGGTGAAGAGTAAACCCCAATCCCTTGCCATATATGAACTAATGGGACTTCGTTCCCAATCCCTTTCGAGTCAGCAAGAACAAATTATTGACCATTATGAAAAGGGGCGTCGCTATTACCTCAACCACCAATTTGCCCTGGCAATTGGTGAATTTTCCCAGGTTTTGGAGATGGATGGCGCTGATAAGGCGGCGAGATTACATATCCAGCGCTGTTTGTATTGGCTAGACTCGCCACCGCCTCCTGATTGGGATGGGGTGTGGACATTAAGTGTTGAGGCACCATTGTAGAGATGCGCCATGGCGCGTCTCTACATAAATGATGTGTCCTAACCGCTATGGCGGTTGCTATATCTCAATTTACGTATTGCAAAGTTAAGCAAAGTCAGCACAATGGGAAGAAAGGCTGGAGGTGCAGTGCATGTCCGAAAAAACCAACCGACGCACATTTCTACTCACGGGTATGGCGGTAGCCGGTGGAATTGTGGGAAGTGCGGCGTGGAAACAAAATCAACCCTCAGCTTCTCAACAGGAATCAGCGGAAACCATCGCCATGTCAGTCTCTAGCACTACCACAATGCCGGAACGGATGTTAGGGCATACGGGGGTTTCTGTGCCTATTTTAGGCTTAGGAGGGGCAGGGAAAACACCCTTATCCAAACCGAACCAGGAAGCGGATGCGTTGGCGATTATTCAACGGGCGTTAGAATTGGGGATTCGTTACTTTGATACGGCGGCGAGTTATGGACCGAGTGAAGATTATCTGGGTAAAATCTTACCAAACTACCGGCAGCAGGTCTTTCTCGCCAGTAAAACCGCCGCCCGCGATCGCGATGGGGCGTGGCGGGAGTTGGAGCGATCGCTCAAACGCTTGAATACCGATTATTTGGACTTGTGGCAATTGCACCACGTCTCCTTTCATGAAGAACTCGATACGATTTTTAGTTCAACCGGGGCGCGTCAAGCCATCGAAGAAGCCAAAGCCCAAAACTTAATTAAATACTCTGGGATTACTGGACATCACGAACCCGATGTGATTGCGGCTGGATTGCAGCGTTATCCCTTTGATACTACCCTAGTTTGTATTAATGCGGCGGATAAACATCACCCCCGTCCATTTATTCCCACAGTTTTACCCGTTGCGCGAAAGCAAAAGGTGGGTGTGATTGCCATGAAAGTCCCGGCGTATGGGCGGTTGTTTAAATCCGGTGCTTTAGACGGAATGCACCAGGCGCTGGGATATACTCTCTCTCAATCCGGGGTTCACTGTGCGGTAATTGCGGCAGAAAATGTGCCACAGTTAGAGTCAAATGTGGAAGTCGCCAGCCGTTTTCAGCCGTTGGATGAGATGGAATTGGCGGCGATTGAACAGCGCACGGCGGCGAGTTGGCAGACAAATACATTTTTTAGGGCGTGGACTTAATATGACCATCTTCTTCTTGTTGACGTAGCCATTCAGGGTCATTCGCCTTTGTCGTATAGTTCCACATCAGTTCCCGATCTTGCCAAACATCAGCCGGGATCAGGATTTGTCCATTCTCTTCGCGATAAGAAACACTATAAAAATCAAAGACTCGCTTGATATTTTCTCGGTGTTCTGAGTTAACAGCCGAATTGGAAACCATTAACTCATCTTGTGAGCGAATAACTGGGTGATAGGGAACATACTGATTACTCATGCAAGCGACTGTCAAGGTTAATAAAACCAGGGAGATCGACCAATTCAGAATCACGTTTTGCATAATTATATGGCAGTTTCCAAGCTGATGTGCTATATCCAACTGTAGAGGGCAAGGTGTCTATCATACCAGTCAAGTATTCCGAAAAACCGGGTTTCTTGACCGATTTCCTATGCAAGGATAAACGAAACAATCAGTCAAAGTAACGTTTTGTAAACAAAGTCAATGTTCTGCGTAAAATCAACTCTCTTCTGACGAGTAATGAGTAGAATCTGTTTTTGTCAGACAAAATCATGAAAATCAATACGCTAATGCTGGGATTTTGGACGCCACTAATTTTTATTCGCGAAGGCTCACCAGCACAAGCAGGAAAGGAACTCATCCGCTGCCCTTCCCTTACCTAGTGATCTGTAACGAATCCTAAGAGCCAACTATTCCGAAATCCCCGAAAAAAGTTTTGTTGTCAGTTGAGTCGTTGCGATTAGAACCCGGTGCTTGACCAAAAATTGGAACAACAATCACCCCCCTGGAGTCATAAGTCTTTCTACCTAGTCAGCCGCAGGTTTGATGATTTCTTGATCAACCTTCCCACACTTTTGCTATGATGTAATGCTTTCAGCTCATCTATGACTTCTACACATCTGTGTAGGAGTCTCTTGTACCCGTGAAATTTCCTACACAGTCAACCCGTTTGACGAAACAAGGCACATAATATAATCTTTAGCCAGACTTGATATGACTCAGCAATTTAATCACGCTCTTCTTCCTGAAGACCCAATAAAACGCTGTCTCAAGGGAGATTGTCTGGTTTGTGGGCAACTTCTGAGCCACTTGGAACATCAACGAAGAATTGAAAGAATTGCCCGTAAAAATACGAGAGGTACAGCTGTTTCCTGGGAAGATGCTGCCCAAACAGCCCATGCTAAAGTATTTCAAGCTGTAATGGCGGGAAAGTTCCGCCAAGGGGATGTCCAAGACTTCTACCACTGGGCTGCAATGGTGGCACGTTTTGCGATTATTGACTTGGTTCGTAAGGAAAAACGACAAAACTGTATCAGTTTAGACCAAACCATTCCAGGCACGGATTTGCCTTTATTGGAAACGATACAGGATGAGTTGGATTTGTTGGATACTGTAGAACGTGCAGATTTAGTTAGCCGCGCCATTGATGCGATTTCAGTGCTGGATAAACGTCATCCTAATCGGGGTTATCAAAGACTCTGGTATGGTAAAGTACAAGGCAAAACTCAAGTCCAACTGGCTGCTGATTTGGGCTTAAAAACTCAAGGTGCTGTCTCAAAACGTTGGCGCGAGTTATTAGAATACCTTGCTGAAGAGTTAGGATTGATGCAACCTGCAACGATTCAATCTGAAATCAAAGCGACAAGCAGTCAAAAGGTTCAGCGAGTGCGATCAACTCAAGGTTGGTAAGGAGCGTAATTTGTCATTTGTCATTTGTCATTGGTGAGAGTTTGAGGGAAGTTTAAACAATCATAAGTCGATGAGGTGTATCCATCCGGGCTAGCGATTTGAAGTTTTGGTAAAGTTGATCAATTTTTATACGCCGTTTGGTGAAATTTAGAGTAGGCTAGGTTTCAGGTGATTTGCTTTCTCATCAGAGCAGAGTACGGTATTGTCTGGAGCTAGAATCAAATGCGTATAAACTATAGTGAATACAGGTTTCCTCAAGGTTCAACATTAAACCAGCACCCCCCCCAACCTGGAGAAATCTGGGAGGTTAATCGCTCGGTGTATAGTCCTCTAGAATTTTCTCCACAGGAGCAACAGCATCTATTTCCTGATTCCGCACGAAGGTTTCTCGCGGGAAATGCCCCACCGCGCTATGTGATGATTGTGAAGGAACCTGAATCGCCTGTCGCCGCAGAGGAGTGGCAAGTTGTTTCCGTCATGGTTCTTTCTCTGAACACGGATTTTCTGAGTTCTGTTGATCTGTTGATTCCCGCTACTCTGTCTGGTGTTAGACAAGATTTGCTCGCTCAAACTTGGCATGTACTGCCAATGCTAACCTGTAATTTGTCTCATCCGATTGGCAAACGGTTGTCTAGAGAGATTTATGACGTATTGCTGAATGTAGGGGATTACTATCATGGTTTAATTGATCAACCACCATCGGCGTCAGAAATTGAGTTATGTGGATTAAAGATAGGAAAGGGACTTCCTGAACAAAAGCCAGAAATTCAGGTATTTCACCAACAAGAGGAAGCCTGGAGTTCTGTTTTAAATGTGCCAGTCGCGGCTTATAATGTCTATCTAAAGACAATGAACTTGACATCAGCGATAGTAGAAGATGCTGTGCAAATTGAGCAAGAGTTAATTGAATCGGGTGCAAACTTCTGGGTTCAATCTCAGCCGAATTTCCATCGGGAAAACTGGCGAACTTCCGGAGAGGATAGGGCGGTTAAAAAGTAGGTAGAAAGGATTCAGGTCTAGCTGTAGCATTTTACAGAGAGTGTCATCGCCTTAAGAAAAGCCTACATTACAGCAGTTTGCTTTGCTATGCGGTACATTGCCGATCCCCCTAAATCCCCGTGCAATAAAAGCGAAGCATCCTCTGGTTTCCCCCATGGAACAAAAAGCGAAGCATCCTTTGGTCTCCCCCTTTTTAAGGGGGACGGAAGGGGGATCAAATAGGGGGACGGGAGGGGGATCTGAAGGGGGACTTTGATCTACTGTACTTTATTACAGCGCAAAGCGCTGTATATTTAAGTTGGGCGAGGATTCTAAACCCATACTAGCTATGCTTCAACTTTTACTCCTCTCCAAAAGGCAACATAGCCCTCAAAAATTTTCGCCTTCTCTTTTGCTTGAGGATAGTACCATGCTGCATCTTTATTCTGTTGCCCATCAACTTCGATGGTGTAGTAATTGGCTTGACCCTTCCAGGGACAGCTTGTATGGGTACTGCTTTCCTTAAAATACTCCTGGTTGATTGAGTCTGGAGGGAAATAATAGTTTCCTTCGACAATTTGACAGTTGTTGCTCTCGGCGAGAACCGTATCGTTCCAGATAGCTTTAGGCATTGTTACGTTTCTTCATAAACTCTCCAATTCTCATTATGAGGTAAAGGTGCAGGGGAGTGGGAGACTCAGCCAAAAATTTCCGCAAGTTTTTACCAAGGATTCCCCACCATAGTGAAAGATGCCCAATAATACGGATGGGTTAAATCTTGTGATTGGGGCAGTTCAGAGGGTAACAAAATCGTTCCCGCAGACGTAATCAGTTGACCATTTTCCAGTTTAATTTTCCCCTTAAGCATATCGATTTGCACCTGTCGTAAGGCTTCGGCTTTAATTGGAGCTGTTTTTAACTGATCATAAAATTGGGTCATTAGTGCCAATGTACCTTCATCACTGACATACCACAAACTGGCTAATGTTGATTTGACTCCTGCTTGCACCGCTAATCCGGCAAAGCCTAATTCGGCGTTTTCATCCCCTAATGCAGTACGACAAGCACTGAGTACCAGTAATTCTACCGGGGGATTATTCCATCCTAATTCTGGTAATTGATCAAGGCGTAGCTTACTATTCCATAACTGGATATAGGAATTGCTGATCGCACCGGGACGAAAATCGGCATGGGTGGCGAGGTGAATAATGCCAAAGGGTTGTTTTTTCCGTTGGGCTTTCAGATTATCTAGAGTAAAGCCTTCATTTAGGAAAAATTGACCTTGCCATAGTTTCTGGGTAATCGCTTCTAATTCCACAGGAACGGCGGGTAAAGGCTTTTGATCACTAAATTGTGCTGCCCCCATTGCCAATACTTTGCTATCTTGCACACTTTGGAAGCGAGTATCAGTAAGGCTTAAACTGGGCATAATTCCGACACTATAATTCTCGATCAAGAATTGTTCTTCATTGTGTAGGGCGGCGACGGGAATGGAACGTAATCCTCTGTCCATAACAAACACCAAGTTTTGAATGCCTTGGGCTTGTAAGTCAGCTTCTAATGGCGTAATTAACCAGTCGTAGAGTTGTTTCCCTGGGGCTAAGTAACCCGTAGTATCTCGGACATTGGTTACACTTCGTTGAAACTGTTGCGCCACTTGTAAAACTTCAGCGCGGGTGATGGGTATGGATTTATGAATGGGTTCTCCTTGGGCGGTAACTAAGACGAGATCCAGTTGATCATTGTCTTCGGGAGTAGCTGATTCAGAAGAGATACTACTGGGAACAAACATGACATAAATTAACGCAGGTTTGACGCCTGTTTCTTGGGCAATATCCTGCAAAAGTTGACGCGCCTCAGTTAGGGTGAGAATTTGAGTAGCTGATTTGCTGAGATAGGCTTCAAATTCTTGGGTATACGCCGCATCAATTGTGCCAAATACGGTGTCAATTGTTACAGATGGCACGTCGGTTTCTACCTGAGGCTGTGAGGGGGACTCTTTTTGCAGAATCAGCGGATTTTCGGCTGACGATTCACTCGATTCACGGCTTGTTTCTGGTGTAATTGTTTCCGGTGTAATCAGTTGAATCTGACTCGGTGCGATTCCCTGAGTATAGGGATTAGGATAGGAACCCTCGGTAATTTGATTATCGCTTCCGGTTGCGATCGCGCCCCTTGTACCATTAACATCGTTGTAGTCTTGCCCAACGGTGAAGGGGGTATCCAATTTCCCTCCTTGATGGCGGATGATCACTGATCCACCACCATTCCCGCCAGCAGTGGAGATACTGGTTGTTGTACCCGTGCGATCGCTAAATGTCTCGGTGGCACGGAAAAATTGTTCTGTGGTAATATCGACATTACCACCTCTGCCATTGCTGCCACCTTGAGCATTAATCGAATCCACTTCGATATCGTTTTCTGGATCTAAGGTGACATTCCCCCCATCGCCCTGAGTTGCACTGGAATTGATCGCACCCGTTTGAATCTCAGTTTTGGCTTGTACTGTAATATCTCCGCCTTGATTTACTCCAGATGTATTCAGATTTCCGGTAGTGACAGCCTCTTGATTACTGGTGAGAGAAATTCCCGCATTCGCCGTAATATCATTTACATTAATAGCTTGATTCGCCAGTAGGTTAATTGTGGCATTATCAAATCCGGTAATCGTACCTGTAGCGGTGATCGAACCTGAACCTGTTGGTGATAGGATAGATAGCGGATCGCTAACGGTGAGATTGCCATTGAGTTCGATCGCGCCACTACCATTTTCCCTGCCAATCCTGAGACTCTGGAACCCTTCTTCAAACACGCCTCCGGTGAGAGTAAACTTTTGAGTGGGATTAAGCGGTTGCAAAACCAGATTAGTATTTGATCCCGTTACCGTTGCACCCAAGGTAATCTCTGATGCAGTTAGGGATAAATCCGATAAGACAGTCAGGGAATCTTGGATGCTTACACGATTCGCGGTAACATCTCCGCCAAATTGGGTGATTCCTCCGGCGTCAGTGGTGAGACTATTTAATGGTGTGACACTACCCACAGCACCAGAGAATGTGGTGGTTCCGGTACTGAAGATACGTAAAGTGCGATCGCCCTCTACGATGCCACTAAAATTGATATTACCACTCGCCGTATTCAGGTCAACATCAGCGCCTAAATTAACCTTATCTCCTAAGAACCTGATATCACTACCTGAGGTTGTGATATTAGAATTAAGCGTTGTCGTGGCAGCATTTAAGGTAATAGCCCCATTATCTGTACCTGTCAGCATACCATTGAGAACAATTTCTGTGGCGGTTAGGGATAAATTGGATAGCACATCTACCGAATCTTGTAAATTCAAGCGATTCGCCGTCACATTTCCATTAAATCGAGTGATTCCATCAAGATTAGTGGTGAGAGTATCGAGTGGAATAGAATCACCAACCGCGCCGCCAAAGGTGGTTGTGTCTGAACTCGATAGTGTCAACTTATAATTGCCATCAACCGTACCTTGAAAACGAATCGGATTACTACCACTGTTGAGAGTAACATCATTACCGAGTTCAACACTGTCTGTATTAAACGCTATACCTCCGTCTTCCGTGGTGATATCAGCATTTAGGTTAGTCGTTGCACTGTTGAGTGTAATTGAAGCATCATCTGTACCCGTAATCTTGCCGTTAATTGCGATCACACCATCAGGTATTTGAATCGTTACGGGATCACTGAACGTGAGATTGCTTAAATCAATTTGTCCGCCGCTATTCGTACTGCGAATTGTCAGACTCTCGAAACCATCTTGGAAGCCAGCTTCATCTGAGGAATTCCCTGATCCGGCTAGGCTAAAGATATCAGTAATATTTGACGATTGAAGAATCAGGTTTTGATTGGTTCCCGTAATCGTTGAGCCAAATTCAATTTCATCCGCTGTTAACGATAAGTCGGACAGCACTTCTACTGCATCTTGGATGTCGATTTGATTAGCGGTAATATTGTTATTGATTTGGGTTGTTCCCTCGTTATCTGTCCTAAGGGTATTCAAAGGGCTGATGCTGCCAACTTCACCTGTAAAGATCGTTATTCCAGGATTTAATACAGTCAAATCATAAGTTCCCTCAACCGTGTTATTAAAGTTAATTTGGCTATTTCTAATCGTGCTTATCGTCAGATCAGCCTTTAATTCAACACTTTCCATAAAGTCGATTGCTGGAGGAGGCTGCATTCCGCTTTGGATCAACGTTAATGTTGAATTCGACAGCACTTCTACCATGTTGTTAAATTCTAACTGGTTGGCAGTTATATCACGATTGATGATCGTTTTTCCGTTAGCATCCGTGCTGATAATATTTAATGAATTTAGACTACCAACAATACCATTAAATAGTGCTGTCCCCGTGTCCGTATTTAAACTTAAATCATACTCTCCATCAACCGTGCCATTAAAGGTAACATTACCACCACTCGTATTGAAACTGATATTGCCCCCAAGCTGGAGAGGGTTATCTAAGATTAGATCATTGCTTCCTGTGTTTACAGTTATTGTTTCTATATCCAATGGCTGAAGCCGAAGCGTTCCAGTTCCTCTAATAAAAGGAACTTCAGGTCTATTTGCAGGTACTTCTGCGGGCTTAAGCTGAATTTCATTACTGGTCAGGGTAATGTTACCATCTAAGTCACCATTTGACTGAATCCCCCTAGTGATAATACTGGTTGCTTCAACCGCAATATCGCCACTTTCACCCGCACCATCACAGGTAATATTACTACAGGATTCTATTGTTCCTTCATTTCCTAGCGGACCTGTGGTGTCAATTACACCATCGCCATTGATCTTGATCGTGATTTCTCCGCCATTTGCACCACTTGTCTGGATATTTCCACTGTTAATATCCCCTCCCGCTGTAATCCTAATATCGCCTCCATCACCCGTAGTATCTTTACCTCGGGAAAGAGCATTCGTCATCCTGATAGTACCACCAGCATCAAGGGTAATATTGCCACCATTATCCCCTCTTGAATCGATATCACTACCACCAGCATTGCCAATTTCAATATTGTTTTCGGCGTTGAGGAGAATATCACCCCCATCACCAGTCACATTGGCTCTAGATTTAATCGGAGAGGTTCTTATATTTCCGCGAGACTCAATCGTAACCGATCCCGCATTCCCCAAATCACTGCTGACATCGATTTGTCCAACTTGAACATTTCCAGCTAAATTATTGGGATTGTATTGATTCGTTAATAAAACCTTACTATTTGGCTGACTAATGGTGATATTATCAACAACAATATCAGCATTGCTTGCCGTTGCAAATATAGGAGTTGGCAGTCCTGTACCAATCGGTTTATTTCCTGGATCTCCGCCTAAAACTCCCCAATTAATGCCTGCTCTAATATCTAATGTTGGGTTAGTACTACCATCAATTTGTAATGTTGTTCCATCGGACAACGGGACACTGGCTAAACTCGCAAGAAACAGATTAGCGTTATTCGGATTAATCGTATTATCTTCTGAATCTGTCCCCGTGATGGTAACATTTCTTACCCTTACTCGACCTCCTGCTAAAATATGTAGCGAAGCCCCGGTATAGTTTCCTAATCTGACATCACCAGAAGCTAAAATAATTGGATCATTAGGACTATCCAAATTTCCTAAACTACCATCCAATTGTTCAATCCGAAAATTGCCGCCTGCTGAGTAGTGAGCATCTCCGCTTATCGTATTAATAGAACGGAAGACCATATCCCCACTAGAGTAAAAACCACTAGCACCATGATTCAAGGCAAAGATATCAACATTTTGATTACCCTGAACAGTTAAATTATCCCCCGCTTGGGCA
The DNA here is from genome assembly GCF_040217205.1 of Coleofasciculus sp. A1-SPW-01. Lineage (NCBI taxonomy): Bacteria > Bacillati > Cyanobacteriota > Cyanophyceae > Coleofasciculales > Coleofasciculaceae > Coleofasciculus > Coleofasciculus sp. A1-SPW-01. Next base: position 24,896 of record NZ_JAVJNP010000012.1, read on the forward strand.
ATAAATGGATTTGCCACAGTATCCCGGACCTGTACCGTATTCTGCGCCAAGAGTTGCAAATCCCCAGTTGTGGTTAAATGACTCTCAACCAACGTGAGATTATTCTCTGCTGAAAGTAACGCTGTTCCCGTCGTTACCGTCTTGGCAACTACATCACCCTGGTTAATCGCAATCCCTGAACCTGTTAGGGCAACTTCACCCTGTTCATTTACCGATAATTCTGTGGCGTTACTAACATTTCCTCCCGTTAGCAATTGTGGTAGGGAAAGAGGTGTAAACGGCACTTCCGTCGCCGCCGCAGGAACCTCTAAACTCAGCAATTGTCCCGCTTGGCTAATCCGCACCCATTGATTACCAGGAACAGTGGTTACGGTAATTTGACCGTCTGGGGCGACTAATTCACCCGTACTCACAACCGCACCGCCAATTAAACTGAGATTCTGTTCAGAATTGACTTCGAGTGTGCCTGTATTAACGATAGAACCGGGTTCTGGTGTATTAAAGACAAAGCCATTGGGGGTTCCCATCAGAGACGTGTAATCATTGATCCCGGTAGCATTAAACAGGTTATCGCCAAAACTAATCCCGGTAGCGGTTGTGGCGGTAAAGGCGGCGGGGACATTTAATTGAGCCTCATTGCCAAAGATAATACCCGCCGGATTCATCAAAAACAGATTAGAAGTCCCGCCAGTGATTTGAATTAACCCATTAATCACCGAGGCATCACCGCCAGTAATTCGTGAGAGAATATTCTGTATGGATGGATTGGATAAAAAATTGGCAATTTGTCCCGAATCTAAACCAAACTCACTAAAACTGTGGAAGAGATTCGCGCCATCTCCTGATAATTCTCCCCCCTCAATATCGAAGCGGTTGTTCTGTTGATTCACCGTCGTATCAGTACTGTCATCGGAAACAATCGGTTGGGTTAACCCCGATGACATGAACCCCAGTGTGGTTAGGCATAAGGTTAGGGTTGACAGTAGTTTCAGGTAGATGGGGGCTGACATAGACTTCTCCTGAGGGAGGTAATTCCTCTATAATTTTCTAGGGTTTGAGAGAGCCGATCGCGGGACTCGTTTGGCATCGATAGACCAACCCTTGGCGAATCGACGCGAGGGAAAGGATGAAAGGCAAAGCTATAAAAGCCTTGGACTCGTTACCTTACCCTGGTTTCGCGTTTGGTTGATCTGGCAGGCACACCCTAGATTGTCAGGTTTCCCGAATATCGAGAATTACTGGCAGAATTTTTCCACACAGCGAACAAATAGTTCTACTCCCATTGCTAACACAGTTTCATCAAAATCAAACCGGGGGTGGTGATGGGGATAGGCTAAATCTTTACTGGGGTTCGCTGATCCCAAAAAGAAATAGCAACCCGGTACAGCCTCTAGGAAAAATGACATATCTTCCCCGCCCATGGTTTGGCATTCGGGTACGATTCCTGTAGGGGTTTCGACGACTTCTTCAGCTACGGATCGCACCAATTCGGCTATCTGTGAGTTGTTGATCACAGGCGGATAAAGCGGCTGGTAGTCGAGTTCATACTGCGCCCCGTGACTTTGACAAATACCTGCAATCACTTGCTCGATACGCTGGCTGAAATACCCTGCCAATTGCGGATTAAAATAGCGCACTGTGCCGCTCATTTTAGCGCTATCAGCAATGACATTAAACGCTGTGCCAGCTTGAAACATTCCCACCGTAACCACGGCTGATTCAATTGGGTCAACATTACGAGCCACAATGGTTTGCAAGGCGTTGACCACTTGAGTGCCAATGACGATCGCGTCTAGGGTTTGATGTGGCATTGCCCCATGTCCCCCCTTGCCTAAAATTTTACACTGAAATCGCTCGCTTGCTGCCATTAAAGCACCATGGCGAACGCCAACAGTTCCTAGGGGCAAATTGTTCCACAAATGTAGCCCAATAATAGCATCCACATCGGGATTTTTTAAGACGCCAGCCTCAATCATCGGTTTAGCGCCGCCGGGTCCTTCTTCAGCGGGTTGGAAGATGAACTTGACGGTTCCCGCAAAGTCTTGACGGTGTTGGGAAAGATAGAACGCCGTACCTAATGCGATCGCGGTATGTCCATCATGACCGCAAGCGTGCATAATTCCATCATGTTGCGATCGATAAGGGACATTGTTTTCTTCCTGAATCGGCAAAGCATCCATATCTGCCCGAATCGCTAACACCGGACCCATGCGATCGCCCTCGATTGTAGCAACGATCCCAGTTTGGGCAATACCCGTTTGATGCTCAATTCCCCACTCCTGTAACTTTTGGGCAACAAATCTAGCCGTCAGGTGTTCAGTAAACCCTAATTCCGGGTGCTGGTGCAAGCGCCGCCGCCACTCGACAAGCTGAGATTGCAAGGCGCGAATCTCACGTCGGATCTCAGATCCGTCTACGGTAGGGGGGGTAGAAGAGGTAACAACCATGATTGCTTAACAACTCGTAATACTATACTTCAAACGGAAAGATGCCTCCGGAGCAAATCTGGAGGTATCTTCCTTTAATAGCTTATGGGGGGAACAATAAACTGATCAAAGCCCCCCTTTTTAAAGGGGATTTGTCGGGATAGTGCTGGAGGTGCGATTACCTTTTGGCTGTAAAATTTTCTTAGGCACTATACAAGACGCTACCACTATGCAACCTTTTGGAAAAGCAGCGCTTTGGGTTTTATCAGTCTTTTTTCTTCTGTTTGGACTAATTCTAGTTGCCATACACCCACCCGCCGCTTTAATGGCGCTGCTGATTGGTATTGTTTTATTACCACCGATGGTCGGGTTCATTGATCATCCATCATACCCTCTCGTCCGTTGGATCATCACGGCGATAGCTTTTGCCCTTCTCATAATCCTGACTCCTCCCGAAGACGCCCAAGTACAGCAGGTGCAAACCCCAATCCAAACCCCATCACCCACTCAGCCAAGTCCATCACCGAGTCCATTACCGAGTCCATCACCGAGTCCATCACCGAGTCCATCACCAAGTCTATCACCACAAACTCTAGTCCAAACACCAAACAATCAGCCATTAGAATTTGAGAAGTACCTGAGAGTTTCTGGTGGTGAGTTGGGATGCGATCGCATTACGGATTCTCAAGGATTGCAGTGGCATGTTGGATATTTGAGGGTTAATGAACAAGAGTATTCCATAAACGGTGCAGGCTCTCAACTTGGATTAATACCACCCATTGATGAGGTGTGGAAAGAAGAAGCGTTCAAAACTGACCCCACAGGGGCGTTAGATTTCCAGCTTCGCTTAGAGGAAGCGGTGGAAAATGTTTGCATTTCTAAGTACCCCGATACAGCTACCCGTTCTGATTGGCAAAAGCAGCGTCAAGTTCTGGGTTTATCCCCGTCAAACCGGGCGAACCAGCCAGTATCCACTCCCCAAACTACACCAGCCAACCTACCCGCCTGTGCGACTAGTGATTGCAACTGTGAAGACTTCAAAACCCAAGCCGAAGCCCAAGCTGTTTTTGACGAATTTGCCTCTAGTGGTGATATCCATAGACTCGACCAGAATAATAATGGGGTAGCGTGTGAATCCTTACCGTGAGCAAACTTTAGCTACTTGCTGTAACCACGCGATCGCGCCCTTGGGCTTTAGCCTGGTAAAGCGCCCGATCCGCCGCCGCAATCAGTTCCTGTGCCGTGGAACCATGTTCAGCAAATGCCGCCACCCCTACAGAAATCGCGATCGCATCTAAGAGTTTATGGTGATACTCGATCTGCAAACCCTTAACATCGTGGCGAATTTGTTCCGCCCGTTGCTTAGTATCAGCCAGTGAAGCATCGGGCAAAATTAGCATTAATTCCTCACCCCCATAACGGCAGGCAATATCCGACGCCCGAATACTTCGTTGTAAAAATATGCCTAATTCTCGTAACACCGCATCCCCCGCTTCATGACCAAAGGTGTCGTTAAAATGTTTAAAATGATCAATATCCAACATAATAATCCCCATCGGTCGCTGATGACGCTGCGCTCGATGAATTTCCCGCTCTAGAGACTCTTCCATATAACGCCGATTAAATAGCCCAGTCAGTGCATCTCGAATACTTTGTTGAGACAACGTTTCTCGTAATTTCAAATTCGCTAACGACAAAGCTAAATGTTCCGCTACCGTTAAAGCTAACCGTTGTTTTGCCTCGGTCAATTGTCCCAGTTGTGGCGAACTAATATATAAAATTCCTAACGCTTTTCCCTGTGCCATCATTGGCACACAAAAGGATTCTAAAGGAGAACTATCCGAATGAATATGGGGACAACGTAAACCGGATTGAGGCTGGGTTACCAAATGGGGGCGTCCCCGACGTAATGCCCAACACGATTTCGGCGAAAACAGCGTCTGACTCGCCAAAGCGGTTCCCCAAGTCGCCATGGCTTCTACCCAATTCTCAGAGGGATTAATGACAAACACTCCCCCTGAACTTCCCGGAAATAAGGGAGCAACCAATGTCGCGATCGCCTGATATGCCTCATCAACCGTTAAACAGGCTTGGAGAAAGTCACTCAAGTCGCCGAGTAACACCATTTCTCGGTTGCGGCTACCCAGTTCATTCACCCGCCCTGTTAGTTGCTGATTCAGCCTCTGCAACGTCGCTTGTGCCTGTTTGCGATCGCTGATATCTTGCACTACAGCAATATAAGATTTCGGTTCACCCTGACTATTGCGGATCAGCGACCCACTTAAATTCACCCACACTTCAGATCCATCTTTACGAATATAGCGTTTTTCACGGGAAAAGGTGTCAATTTCTCCTGCCAATAACTGATTCAGACAAGTGAGTTCCTGGTCAACATCATCGGGGTGAGTAATGTCTTTGCACGTCTTCTTTTGCAGTTCCTCTGCACTATACTGCACTAAGTCGGTAAACTTTTGATTAAACCACAGAAACTGACCCGATAACGTCGCTTGAACAATGCCGACAGCCACTTGATTAAACATACTCCGGAAACGTTTCTCACTCTCTCGCAACGCTTCCTCAGCTTGTTTGCGTTCGGTAATATCCCGATTACTGGCTCGTATCCCCAACCAACGCCCCTCAGCACTATGTACAGATTGGCAAATATGAGAGATCCAACGCAACTCTCCGGTTTTAGTTAAAATACGAAAATCAATTCCTGACACCCTCTGAGTTACCGCCGTGGCACACCCATGTTGGACAAATTTTTCTCGATCCTCTGGATAGATAATTGACTCTAATAAACTGGCGTTCTGGAGAAAATCATCAGCACAATACCCGGTAATCCGTTCACAGGAAGGAGATACATAGAGAAACTGACCGTCCGGGTTCAGCCAATATTCCCAGTCATACGTAAAGTTAGCAACCGTCCGAAATCGTTCTTCGCTCTGTCGCAGTTCCTCCTCTGCCTTTACTCGCTCGGTGACATTATCGATCGCAAATACGACACCCTTTAACTGACCCGCTTGGTTAAATAAAGATGTTCCGTTAATTGACAATAATACTCGCCGCCCATCATCTCGTTCAATGGTATAGTGTAGGTTATTAACCGCCTGATTGGTTTTTACTAAATGCCAGAACGGTAACTGTTTATACTTAATTAAATCCCCTGACTCATCCTGATTGTACCAAGTCAGCTTATCTTGATAATCTGGGCAAATCTTTTCCGACTTTAGACCTAAAATCTGTTCCGCTTGATGGTTAATCAGCATAATTTGTCCCTGAGGATTCACCCAAATGATCCCCACAGGACTGGTTTCCATAACACGGGATAATAGATCGAACTCTTGCTGTAATGACGCTTCTATCCCTTCACGTTCCTGAATTTCCTGTTGAAGTTGAGCCGTGCGCTGTTGTACCCGACTTTCGAGTTCTTGATTTAACTGACATAATTCAGCTTCGGCTTGCTCACGGGCAAGGCGAGTGCGTAACCCCTCAATACCAGAGGCTAAATCATTCGCTAATTCTTTCAATAACTGCACCTCTTCCGGCGCAAATGATCCGGAGTTCACGGCGTAGATAGTTAACACACCCAAGGGTTGATCTTTAACCTGTAACGGTAGAACAATCAACGCCCCATACCCTTGTTGTAAGGCGTGCGATCGCCAGGGTGTAAACTTTGGATCAGTCTGAATATGGCGACAAACTATCGGTTGTCCAGTTTGCAAAACGCTATCAACAGGAGATTCACCTGAGAATGGGTTAAACTCAGGCATAACAAATCGTTCTAGATACTGCTTATTTTCAGAATTATTTGGTTCAAACTCTTCCGTCTGATCTTTTCTGTCTTCTGCCTTCTTTAACGCTTCAAATCCAGCTACAGGTTGTACTCTTTGGCACGTATCGTCAGTTGTCAAGCCAACCCAAGCCCCCTGATACGCCCCTACCTCTACAATCAGACGACAAATCTTCTGGAACAACTCAGATTCCTGGGTAGCACTCATCAATATTCGGTGGGATTCACTGAGGGTTTTGAGGATACGGTTTAAAGTTTGCAGAATCCCTTGCGTTTGTTGGCACTCCCTCAGTTCCATGGGGGTCACTTGATCCCAAATTTTCCCAGCTTCCCCAGCTTCCCCAGCTCTCCCAGCTTCCCCAGCTTCCCCAGCTCCCTCATCCCTATTTTGTCGCAGATGCCAATTTTCAGCGTGGAGTGAGGAAATGATTTGACGCTGTTGATGCAGTTGCTGCTGTAAGTCTTGAATAAAGTGATACAACTGGGCTGAGTCAAGAGTTTGTAGAATACTGGTTTGAGTAACCATACCCAACAGTTCTCCTTGATGACTACAGACTCCTAATTGCTGCACTCGCCACTGCTGCATTTTCTGATGAGCTGTCCATAACGACTCTTCTGGATTCACACACAATAGGGGAAAACTCATCAGTGTATAAGCTGGCAAGTTTAAATCGAGTTCCAATGCCTGAAATTGGACAATATCTCGTTCAGTAATGATACCAAGTGGAACAAAAAATGGTCTTGAATCTCCTGATTTTGACAACGTGCTTGGCTCTGCACGGCTATTTTCCTGTTGTTCACAAATGACGACATAATTAACTCCATGCTCGGCTATTCGTTGCGCTACTGTTAGTACAGAGTTCGTGGGGGTAATGTTAATGATTTCAGGTGTCATGACGTCTGCTACTCGACGCCTTTTCAACAGTTCCATTGATGGCATAGCGTGGTGCAAACTCTCAGGTGTGACAACTCCTACCACTTGATTGTCATCATTGACAATGGGTAAGTGACGAATACCATGGCACTCGAATAAATTCAGCATTTTGAAACCATCCCGCAACTCGGATTGCTTCAGCGTAATCACTGGTTGAGTCATCACTTCAGCAACAGGAAGATTTTCTAGAGGACTTCTCTCCGCTACAATTTGAACCAAATCTCGCAACGTTATCACTCCGACTAACTGCCCGTTTTCTATAACTAAGACACAGCTTTCATCTATACCCTCGCTATAAGTTGAAGCAAAAGATCCTGTCCCATCGGGGAATGGGCAGGCGTGGGTTCCTGGATTTAGGAGTGCGATGACATGGATCAGACAGGTGTCTGGTGTAACCGTCAGCGGATGGTAGTCAATCGCAGACATTGAGGTTATCATTTTTCATTTGTTATGAGTTATTAGCCCTGGTGTGGACTAGGATGCCTTAAATTATTAAATGTCAAGCTACTTGATCGGGGATTGATCAAGGGAATACGTCGCATAGATGACCCGCTGAATTATGGGGAATGGGTGATTACCTGGAAAAAAATAGGCGGTGGTTCTCTAATTTTCCTTGATATTCGCCATGATGTTGATATACCTGTTACAGAAATTCAGCTATTTCAACTGATTTGATTCAATTCTTAAAACAACACCAGGATTTTTCGTTACATTAGAACAATCGCTCTAGTTCTAACTCAGATGCCACTTGAGCCAATTTGCTAAGATCAGTGGGATCAGCTAAGTGGGGCAGGATGCCTAAAATGGGAACCTGTGTCAGTGACTGAATTAACTCAATGGGAGTCCAATCAGCAATCTCTTCTGCTGAACGAGGCTGAACACAATTGAGGACAATTCCTTTGAGGTGAACGCCCGACTGACGCGCTAAGGCGACAGTTGCTACGGTTTGTGCGATCGCGCCCAGTGCCACTGGCACCACAATGACACTCGGTAATTTCCAATCTCTGGCGATATCCGCCACGGTTAACTCATGGGTTACAGGTGAACCCAGTCCCCCTAGTCCTTCTACTAAAACAACATCCCGTTGCTGCTGGAGGCGATTCAATGCCTGCCAGACTCCTTTTAATTCTATCGATCGTCCTTCCCGTTCCGCCGCGACTGGTGGGGCGACAGGGTGGCTAAATTGTAACGGGGCAATCTCTTGAGGGGTTTGATCCAGGTTGAATTGCTGGTGATAATGTTCCCAATCCCCGGTTCCCGTTTGCATCGGCTTGAAAATTCCCAGCCGTTTTTGCGGATAATAGGTTTGCCAATAAGCGGCGAGAGCCGTGGTTAATACTGTTTTACCCGCATCGGTATTTGTACCCGTAATTAGTAATGTTTGGGTCATTGGTCATTGGTTTGAATTGGATCTAAGGGTTGGTTAGACTGACACCTAATGTAAAAGTGGTTGGTCTTTGGGCAATCACATCAATGATATAGTTGCCCCCTTGAGGCAATTGTGCCTGCCAAAAGCTGATGTTTGAGGCATCTTCGATTAACTGACCATTGGGATTGCGGATATTTAACGTGACATCACCTTGAATAACTTCTACCGCTAGTTGCTGATTGGATTCCACGTTGACGCGATACCGTTTGACCCGTTGCGGTGCGGTTTGACCTTGAAACTGAATTGCCTGTTCTCCTTCAGGAATGATCAGTCGTTCGGTTTCGTAAGTGGGAGAGGGAGATGGGGATGGGGATGGAGATGGGGATGGGGATGGAGACGGAGAAGGCGATGGAGATGGAGATGGACTTTCCGTTGGCGAAGGTGTGGGTTCGGGGGCTTCGGTTAAGTCTAAATTGAGTTGGTACTCAGTTTCTGGAAGTTCCGGAATTAAACTTAATTGAATCGTGTATTCTCCGGTATAGGGAAGTTGACCTCGCCATTGCTGCACCCGTGTGGCGCGATCGCTCACTGGTTGATCATCGGGTCCGAGGAGGGTCATATATACCCCTTCCGTGGGAATAAACGCCTCCAACGTCTGACCTTCTTCTGCCTGAATCTGGTAGTTAACAATAGCATTGGGCTGTAATCTTCGTTCAATAGACAGTTCTCTACCAGGAGACAAATCCAGAGTTTGACTATATTCGCGGGGACTAGGACTAGGTGAAGGTGAGGGAGATTCAGTTTCCGTGGGCAAAGGAGACGGAGACTCCACAATGGTTTCTGGGGGAGTCGGTTCCTGTTTTAATCGATTCGCAATTGCCCAAGAACCCAACCCTGCAATCACGGCAAGTGCTGCACCAATTGCCACAACCATCCCAGGCTTTTCCCAAATCGAGTCATTACTCGGTTCAGGAATCACAGGTTCAGATTGCGCGGGTGGTCTCGCGGGTGGTGTCTGCGGTTCCGGACGTCGTCCTACGGCTACGGTTGCCATCCCGGAAACGTTGGCGTCTGGTTCTGGCGTAGAGGCGGCTGGGGGAGGTGGAGATTGCAGCGCTTGTAATACATCTGTTGCAGATGGATAGCGATCGCCCGGTCTGTAACTTAGCATCCGGTTCAGAATCCGGGTAAGGTCGTCACTCACTGTCACCCATCGTTGCCAGTTCCAGGTTAACTGGGTATTATCCAGTAACTCCCTGGGTTCTTTGCCTGTCAGTAGCACCACGGCAGTAACCGCTAGGGAATAGAGGTCACTACTGGGATAGGATTTTCCGGTTTGAATTTGTTCGCTGGGAGCATAACCCAGTTTGCCAACCGTTGTGGCTGGGGTTGCCATATCCGGCGACTGCAAACGGGTAGCGAGTTCTTTGACCACACCAAAATCAATTAATACCGGGAGTTGGTCGCCCTGGCGCAGAATAATATTATCGGGAGTAATATCGCGGTGGATGATCCCCTTAGTGTGAATATGTTCTAATACGGGCAATAATTGCTGGAGTAGCTGTTTAACTTCGGCTTCGGAGAAGACGGGGTTTCCCAGAGGTGTATTTTGAGGCGGTGTGGGAATCCCCACGGCTTCCGTGCTGGATGTGGGATTGCCAGCTAGCTGTTCTAGGCGCTCATTGAGTAACTCGCGATAGGTTTTCCCCTCAACGTAGTCTTGTGCCAAGAAAAACCGCCCATCCTCCTCAAACGTGGCTCGAAATTCCGGCACTTGCGGGTGTTTGATTTGATAGAGGGTGGTTGCCTCCCGTTGGAACAGTTCTTTGGACTTCTCGAACGTATAGGCTTCAGTCTGAGGCGGAATCAATTCTTTGAGCACACACAGTTCTTTAAACCGATTCAGGTCTTCCGCCAGGTAAGTTCGACCGAATCCCCCTTGACCCAGAACTCGGATCAAGTGGTAACGGGCTTGCAGAATAGTTCCAGAGGCGATCGGTTGTTCCATGAGCTTGTGAATTTGAGTTTAGGGGAAAACAGGCAGGAAGGATAGTGAGTTCCTCGTCTATAAGTCTAAATTTTATGAGAAGATGGTCACATCCTGGCATTTATTACATTTATTTTATCTGTGGCTCCTGAGACGTCCCTCAATTAGCTAGATGTTAGCAGAAGCTATGACAGGTTTTGGATACTACTCAATCTGAAGGAAATCAGTCATATTCACATTTCTTGACTTCTCCCCAAAACATTAAGTTGGTTTGTTTAACCTCTGTCTTTTGACTGATTTATTACTTTGAGGCTCGCTTTTCCTTAAAAAATGTTAATTATTTGTTCTGCTTGTACGAGTTTGATTAATAATTGGATATTTTAGTCAATTCAATGGGAAAACTATTGGGTCAATTGGATAAACTGAACAACTGAGGCAGCATCCCTAAGCATCACATCTAAAATTCCTGGTATATTTGGGCTGGTGGGCAAGGATCACAATAGCCCGATTTGTCAATTTATGAGAAATACTAGAACCATAGACAACAGCAAATGTTAAGATTGCCTTGAAATGAGCTTCGAGGGTCTGCTGTGAGCCGTTCTGCAACGTTAACGCTTCAGCCTACGCTGCCGCTAATCGCGGATAATAATCGTCTCCGACTGTTTTCTGGGTCTGCTAATGTTCCACTAGCACAAGAAGTTGCTCGCTATTTGGGCATGGACATTGGACCAATGGTTCGCAAACGATTTGCCGATGGCGAGTTATACATCCAAATTCAAGAATCCATTCGTGGGTGCGACGTTTACTTAATTCAGCCGAGTTGCCATCCGGTAAACGATAACCTGATGGAATTGCTGATTATGATCGACGCCTGTCGGCGAGCATCCGCACGGCAGATTACTGCTGTTATTCCATACTACGGTTATGCCAGAGCCGATCGCAAAACCGCCGGACGTGAATCAATTACCGCTAAGTTAGTGGCGAATTTGATTACTGAGGCGGGCGCGAACCGGGTATTAGCCATGGATTTACACTCTGCCCAAATTCAAGGATATTTCGATATTCCATTCGATCATGTCTACGGTTCTCCAGTAACCTTGGACTATCTGGCGAGCAAGCAATTACCTGATCTGGTGGTTGTTTCCCCTGACGTGGGTGGCGTAGCTAGAGCCAGGGCTTTTGCCAAAAAGCTGGATGATGCGCCCTTAGCAATTATTGACAAGCGACGGCAAGCGCATAATGTGGCAGAGGTTATGAACGTGATTGGAGATGTCAAGGGCAAAACGGCTGTTTTGGTAGACGACATGATTGACACAGCGGGGACGATTGCTGCGGGTGCCAAGATTTTGCGTCAAGAGGGAGCTAGACAAGTGTATGCTTGTGCCACTCATGCCGTATTTTCGCCACCTGCGATTGAACGCCTCTCAAGTGGAATCTTTGAAGAAGTGATTGTCACCAATACAATTCCAGTTGCTCAAGACAATAACTTTGAGCAGCTTACGGTGCTTTCAGTCGCTAACTTGTTGGGAGAAACCATTTGGCGCATTCATGAAGACAGTTCGGTAAGCAGTATGTTTCGGTGATACAAGTCGGGGTGCAGCGAAACAAAGATGTGTTGATGTTTAACGTTTGAATAAGAGGGCGGGTTTAGTCAAGTTATCAGTTGTTGCTAAACGTTAGCGGTAAAACCCGCCCCTACCCACTATTTAACCCACCTTAAATGCGGCAAGGGGGCGGACGCTATAACCGAGGGGGTTATATCGAACGCAGTGAGTACCCCCAATGGTTTAGCGTCTGGGGAAGGGTCCGCCAAGAACAATTGAGCGGAGCAAATCCTTTGATTCAAGATGAATATTCATATCCATCAGCCCTGTGAATGGTCTTTAAATATTTCGGATGCACGTCAAAACTTTTCCCTCCTGTAGTTAACTTGAAGCTTGACTTGAATCGAATAGCAATTCGACCGACATAAATACCTGCGTACTTTCCGGTTAAGACATTAGCTTTTACCAAGTCCCCAGTCTGGTATCCCATGAAGGACTTCTGAGCTGGCGCATGGCGAATGGGAAAGCCAAATTTGTTTGTACCGCAACGCTGCCTTCTTCCATGCCCCTTAGCTTTGATGTTTAGTGGTTTGATTCCGTTCATCAGAAGCTTTTCAGGAGTTGAAGCGCCGACACAAGCTGCGTCAGCCCAATGAGTTTTTTCAATCCCTCTGGTCTTACGGTTGAATTTGGTGCGACCTCCTGAGCCTACCTCTACAGGTAAACCTGTGGATTGAAGTCGTCTATACAGTTCCCAGCGGGTAGTGTTGACAGCCGCAGCATCCTTAAGAGGTGCTTTAGCCTGAGCTAATACTCGCGCTTTGACTTCTGGCTTTTTCTTGAGGAATTCCTCAACGGGCTTGTTACCCTTGGATTGATTACAAGGATGGCAACTGATACAGAGATTACTGACTCGGTTAGAACCGCCCTTGCTTTTAGCTAGGATATGTTCTATCTCGAATGGGACATTTTCAACACCACAATAAGCGCATTTTCTACCCCATTTGGCAAGAAGATACTCTTTAACCTCAAAACCAAACAGCTCACCCCTCTGGTACTCTATCCCGCTAATTTCAGGGTTCTGAATTTGTTGCAAATCGAACCTTACAAGTTCTTGAGAGATTGCTGTAATTGGACACAGCTTCCTGATTCGTCTTACCCAGGTTTCAATGTTGGAAATTCGACTTTCCAGAGATGGTGGTAACCAGCCTTGCCGACGAGTCCTGTTTAAAAAACGGGGCTTACGGTAACGGGTTTTACGATTACGGCGACCTCTCCGCAAAGATCTACGAGATTCAAGAGAATCTTTAATCTGTTGTCCCCTATGGGAGACCTCTAATGCGTTTGTGACACGTCCCGTCTCTTCCTGGACAACAGCAATCCCGGTTATTTTGCTACCGGGGTCGATCTTGATTCTATGAGGATGGACTGTAGAATTCCCAACAGTTCTATCTTGTAAAACGATAGTGAACGGATAGCGTGTGAATACTTTAGCCCTCCCTTTGTTCAATAATTCTCTTGCCCGTGCTGGATGGCAGGGGTCAAGAGGTTTTAGGTTTTTGTCTAAAACGAAAACTCGCATTACTTTGAGACTCTCATTACTGGTAAGGGTTGCCTCGCTAATGTTATAAGAGCTTTTTAAGTCTGAAGTACTGGTTTTTCCTATAGCCTGTTTAACTTCAGACAACAGAGCCTAAAACTGGCAAGCATTCTAGGGTGTCATGACTCAAATAACGGAGTTCCTAATAGGAACTAAAGCTGGTCAACACGGCTTACAATTTCTTGCAAGCCTACGCTATACCCCCAAGGGGTTAGCGTAGGTAGTTGACTCGTCCATTATTATCCTGAGACTCGTAAAACAGAGATTCTTGACTGCTTTTTATGGGCCAATCTTCATTCTCACCACCGATTATGAGTCGTTCGATGTGAACATATTCTTTAGACAGTTGCTTCAGGGCATTGATCAGAACATCGAGTGCGATCGCATCGGATGTGCCTAAGTCAAACCAGCAGCGCCCCCAGGTTCCCTGATAATCAAAGTCTCCTTGATTATGCATCAGCGCCATGAGGGTGCTGTCTGTCTCTCGGTCATCATAGTCCATGTAGCTAATATCCACACCCGTCTCCTGCACTTGCAGGTTCTCCGCATCAAATCCGCCCAATTTCCCCAGATAAAACCAGGAATTGAATAACTCTTCAATATAATCTTTTTCCATGGGGGAAGGAACAGTGGCAAACTCTAGCCAAATCCACAAATCGAATGGGTTATACTCGCGAAACTCTACCTGCATAGGTTATAAGTTATCAGTATCAGGGTTATCGGTCTAAAGCGGGACATTTTGGTTAGGAAAGGGAACAGGGAACAGGGAACAAATTTGTCCCAGCTTGGGTTGGTAGCCGTATCAGTTATGTAGGAATTTTAGGAATTTGACGTGGTTAAGGTGAGACAGGAGATAGGAATCAAGACGAATCGCCGAGAATTCTAATTTAATTTTGGCTCCCCCAGCTCCCCCAGCTCCCCCAGCTCCCCCAGCTTCCCCAGCTTCCCCAACAGGAACGGAGAGGGTGGGATTCGAACCCACGGACCTTTTGGGTCACTCGATTTCAAGTCGAGCGCATTCGACCACTCTGCCACCTCTCCAGGCTTATCTATAATACCAAGCCTGAGCGTTCATGGCGAGTGTCTGGAAACAAATTGTCCGCCAACGGGTTGAGGACGCCGATAGAGAAACTCTTCTAATACGACAGAATAGTCATTTCCCACCCAAACGAGAGAAATTGAAGCAACCCCACCCGTTTCCAGAGACACCAGCGAAAAATTCCGCAGTCGGTCTGTTTCCGTTTGCACAATTCGGGGTACACTGGCTGAATTCAGATACACGGTTCCCTCTGAACTGGTTGTGACAATCGTTCGCAATCGCTTAGTTGTGTGGCGTAATCGGTGATGCATGTGACCGAACGTGACCAAAGGAATCTGTTTTCCCAGTGCCTGAACTTGCGCGATCGCGGCTTCAAAATCCGGGTCTCCATGATCGCCGCCCAAGGGATGCCAGTCCCTCCCACAAGGCGATTCGGCTTCCTCACCTAACCCCGTTGGTCCATTGTGACCTAAAAAAAGAATTCTGTTGTAGTCTGTGGCTTGGGCGGCGGCGACAATTCGTTCAACGGACTCCTCAAAACTGTTGACCCCATACCAATCCCGATAGAAGTCTTGATTTTTCCACGCTGATCCGCCCCAACTAAACGGACGCCCGCCGACTACCGAAAGTTGAAGTTCGGGAAAGTCCAGATATCCGTAACCCACATGGGCATCTCCGAGCGCCTCTAACTGATCCTGTAACCAATTTTGCTGTTGACGGTTGTATGGACATTTTTTCCGTCCCCAAGCCGATGCGCTATACCAAGCGTCATGATTTCCCAGAATTACTGCTTTGGGCAGATCAACCGCAGCCACTTGCTCCACAACCCCCACTGACTCGTTGCCAAAATCTCCGACAAACAGCACCAAGTCAACCCCCAACTTTTGGAGTGCGATCGCGTCTTGGGCTTCCCACTGATCGTGAACATCACCAACGACGGCAATTTTAATAGATGGCTGATTATGACTGGTCATATTCATAGTTTTTTAATTATTCCTGTTTCCAGGATAAAAAAAGCCGCACTCGTTGGCTTAAGTCCAAAAACCATCTGAGGGCTTGTCGGGGCGATCCGATGACGAAATAAGAATTACTCAAAGTTGCCCCCAAGCTAACACCACCTGTAAGGGCTTGGTTACCAAGCCCCTACTTAATGGCACGCTTGTTCAGGCTGGTGGGCAATGCCCACCCTACGGTATATCAAGGTTTTGGCGATCCCCAAAGGCACATTTTCCGTGCCATTGATGCTAAGCTTTTTTACGCCGTAGTACAGAAGTGACACCGAACATCCCAATAGCGACTAGTCCTGCAACTGCACCGGGTTCCGGTACTGAAGCATAAGAAAACCCTTCAATTTTCAAGCCAACTCGCGAACGAGCATTCGCTAGGTTAGGATTCGGAGAACCCTCTAGCCAACTCATATTGGCAATCCCCGAAAGCGAGGTAATTGAGGTATCACTGGCAAAATAGTTCTTTGTGATATTATCCATGTTTCCCTCACCTACAAGTGCAGTAGCTAAACTAGACACTGGATCAACCTCGATTCCATTCACCTCGTTGACTTCCAGAAAAATTTTCGTACCCGGATCGACTGTACCCGATTTCGTTGTCGCTCGTGTCCAGAGGTAAAACCCATCCAAAGACTTCGCGGGTGGACTTTCTTGGTAGAACGCAATGGTTTGCCCACCTAGGGTAAAGGAAACGGTATTCCCATCCCAATTTAAAAGCCATGGCACCTCTTGACCATTCTGCCAATTCCACTGCAATTGCTCAACAGTTTTATGGATATCATCTTCTTTGGTGGAAAACTCCCAGTCAGCTTTGCCTTTAGCTCCTGCTCTCCCTTCCACCGTCCAGTTCAAGTTAGTCCAGCCTTCGGGAACAGTGTCACCCTCGTGTACGAAGGTTAAATCAATCGCCGCAGCAGGTTGAGATAACATGCCAAAACCCAGGACAGAGGCTCCAGCTGCTAACGTTGTGGCGACTAGCTTGTTGTGTATAACGTTCATCACGATCTCCAAAATAGACGAGACAATATTTGTTGCTATAGTGACCAGTTTAATTCTTTGAGCAGAAAAAAATATCAGGTATAGACTATTTCCCATTTAACCTGCCTAATTTGATGGCTGAATTCCTCCCCTTGAGGATAATTCTTGGGAAAATTTAGAGGGGGTGGGGTTGGGTTTGGGATTTAGTCGAAACTCCAGTACTCTATATAGGCGTTGAATCAGGAGTGTGTTACCCATGGAACTGGTTAAAGTACAAATGATGTTCGAGAACGCCCCCCGAACATCCCATAAAGACTATTCACCGGAGTTGGAAGACTTAAACGGGGAACGGGTGGAATTATCTCGTCTACCTTGCTGCGGCGAGTTGATTTCGTTTGCTGAAGGGATGCTGCACGATGTCGGACCCTGCTTTACGGTAATTGAGGTTGTCCATTTCGCGTCCCCAAAGGAAAATGGTTTGGTCGGTCAAATCATGCTACGCAAGTGTTTTCCTCGCTAGAGGGTCATTTGGTGAGATCCCCACATTAGGATAGATGATAATTCTCAATATCGGACGATAATCTCAAAACGCAAACCTTTGGCAGTGAACCATTATGCAATTTGTGTCCGATCCTCCTATTGCCGAAAAAATCCAGCAGATGAAGCAGCGAGTTCGCTGGCAAGATCCATTAATTCTTGAACGGGATATTGATCAAACTCGGCTGGTATTAGACGATGACAAACCCGATCATCCAGAGTTCTCCTTTTTAGTCGTCGGTGATACAGGTTTTGGGTCTCATAAACAACATGATCCACAATGCAAAATTGTGGAAATGATGCTCAATCACCGCGATGACTGCCGTTTTGTTTTGCATACCGGCGACGTGGTGTATCAGGTTGGTTCGAGTGAATATTATCCCAAAAACTTTATCAAACCGTACCGCGAGTTTCTCGTCGATGGCGACTCTCACCATAAAATTTCTTATGACAAAATGGTGTTTAATCTTCCCTTCCTCACCATCCCTGGAAATCACGATTACTACGACTTACCCTTCATCTACGGTGTGATGGCACAGGTAACTTGGCCCCTGCGCCACCTGTTGAAAACTAAACTCGATCTGAATGTCGGTTGGCACGGATCACATAAGGGTAAAGCTTACACCAAGGCATTCCTGGACTATCTAAAGCCGTTGAAGTATTGGGGACAGTTGGAAAATCATTTAGACCACCACTATACGGCGAAAACAGATACAGGACGTTGCTTGCGCTACCAACCTGGAAAGTTTACCCGCTTACCGAACCGTTATTATACGTTCCGTAGTGGCGGAATTGACTTTTTTGCCCTTGATTCCAATACCTTTAATTCCCCCGCACCGATTCCAGATACGCGAGAAGGGGAAGCCTTTCGCCGCCTTTTAGAAAAGCGAGGGGATGAATTAGAAGCCGAAAAAATGCAACTTATAGAAGCCTCGGTTACCCTGGATGCGGATAACCCGGAAGAGGCGGAACAGCTTGATGATTTGAATGTGAAATTAGAGCAAATTGATGAAGTAAGCCTGGATATTAATAAACAATTGGCATCGGATGAAGAAACCACGATTGATTTTGAACAATTGGACTGGCTGCGACAACGGCTAATCCAGTCTTGGCAGACTCAAGACGTAAGAGGACGGGTGATTTACCTGCATCATCCTCCTTATGTAACCGAAGCCACGAAATGGCAACAGGCACAAACATGGGCAGTTCGTCGCCGCCTGCGCCAAGTTTTGGATGCTGTGGCGACGGAGGTGGGTGATTTAGCCCAGGGGCGTCCTTTGGTGGATTTGGTGCTAACCGGTCATGCCCACTGTTTAGAATATCTAGAAACGGTGGATACTGGACATGCAGATTCTGATATTCCCTGGATTATCTGCGGTGGGAGTGGTCATAGTTTACGCCGTCAACGGAAAGAAGGGTCAGAGATTACGGAATCCGTTGGGTTTATTGACAATAATCCCTCCCGTTTGGTGGCGCGATCGCACTTTTATGCGGGACGCCATGGTCATGGTTCTAAAAAGCAGCGACTCTATTCATTTTTACGAATTGATGTTTTAGAGGGGAATCCGCCTAAGTTCCGAGTTCAACCATTTATTGCTGAACGATGTCACCGAACGTGGAATAATTATTCTAAGGAAGCGTTTGTTATTGGTTAGGAAACAGGGAACAGGGAACAGGGAACAGGGAACAGGGAATAGAAACTCAAAACAGATTAAGCGATGAATCAAGAAAGCTTTGATTTTGGTGAATATGTCGATCGCATGGCAGAATTGATTGATTTGCCGATTGACCCAGAATACCGTCCTGGTGTCGTTGATAACATTACTCGAATTGCCGCGATCGCACAATTGGTGAATGAGTTTCCGTTACCGGATAATATAGAAGCCGCACCAGTCTTTGAACCATGACTTTTAATTGGAGACAAGCCGACGCTGTGGGAATAGCTACGGCGGTTTATCAGGGTGAAGTAACCGCCAGTGCGATCGCGCGGGATTGTCTGGCGCAAATTGATGCCCGTAATCCTAGGTTAAATTGTTTTACCGCCGTTACCGCTGATACAGCAATAGCCGAGGCGGAACGGGTGGATCAGGCGATTAGCCGAGGAGAATTTCCCGGTGTCTTGGCGGGAGTTCCGTTTGCGGTGAAGAATTTATTTGATGTTGCGGGATTAACCACCCTAGCCGGATCAAAAATTAATGCCGAAAATCCCCCAGCTAACCACGATGCTACCGCCGTTACCCGACTTAAGCAAGCGGGGGCGGTGCTGGTGGGGGCGTTAAATATGGATGAATATGCTTATGGCTTTGTGACGGTTAATAGCCATTATGGGGCAACTCCGAACCCTCATGATCCGACTCGCGTTTCCGGTGGATCATCGGGGGGTTCCGCCGCTTCAGTCGCCACCGGATTAGTTCCCCTTACTTTGGGTTCCGATACTAATGGTTCAATCCGGGTTCCGGCTGCATTGTGCGGGATTTTTGGCTTAAAACCCACTTACGGGCGTTTATCCAGGGCGGGGGCGATTTTATTTTCCAGTAGTTTAGACCATATTGGTCCGTTTGCCCGGTCAATCCGGGATATTGCTACCGCGTTTGATATCCTTCAAGGAAGCGATGAACGTGATCCCGTCTGTACACAACGTCCTCCAGAACCTTGTTTACCGCAACTAGAAAAGGGAATTGAAGGATTACGGATTGCGGTAGCGGGGGAGTATTTTACTCAAGGCGCTACCCCAGAAGCCTTAGATGCTGTCGCCAAAGTCGCCCAAGCGCTGAATGTCACTGCTACCGTTAGGATACCGGAAGCACATCGGGCAAGAGCGGCGGCTTATATTATTACGGCTACAGAAGGCGCTAACTTACATTTTGCCAACTTGCGATCGCGTCCACAAGATTTTGACCCCGCCACGCGCGATCGGTTTTTAGCAGGGGCTTTAATTCCCGCCTCCTGGTACATTCAGGCGCAACGGTTTCGCCAATGGTATCGCCAAAGGGTGCAGGAACTTTTTCAGACAGTAGATATTATTCTCGCACCAACTACCCCTTGTGTCGCCCCCCGCATCGATCAAGACACAATGGTAATTGGGGGAGAAGAGATATTAGTGCGCCCGAATTTGGGACTGTTTACCCAACCGTTATCGTTTATTGGATTACCTGTTTTATCGGTTCCGGTTAAGTCGTCTAATTCTCTACCCTTAGGTGTGCAAATTATTGCCGCTCCTGATCATGAAGCCATGATATTGCGCGTCGCTGCTGTATTGGAGGGGAAAGAATTATAATTGGCTACTGACATTTCCTCAAAAATGACCAAGAAAGAATTACGGCGGCGACTGCTGAAACAGCGACAAGCCATGACAAAGGAAGACTGGCGAGAAAAGAGCGATCGCGTATGTACCCAGCTTCAGTCTTCATCCCTATTCACTCAGGCAAAAACGATCCTGGCTTATTTTAGTTTTCGCCAAGAACCCGATCTTCATCCCCTGTTTACCGATACCCAACACTCTTGGGGATTCCCTCGGTGTGTCGGCAAATCTCTCCTCTGGCATAGCTGGAAGTGCGGAGAAGCCCTACAAACCGGGGCTTATGGTATTTTTGAACCCCATGCCAATTCCCCTACCTTAGAGCCTGATGACGTGGATTTAATCTTAGTGCCAGCGGTAGCGTGCGATCGCCAAGGCTATCGTTTAGGCTATGGGGGCGGATTTTACGATCGCTTGCTGAGTTCGGCGGAATGGATATCGAAGCCTACCATAGGAATTATCTTTGATTTTGCGTTCTTGCCTCAACTCCCTATCGATGAGTGGGATCAACCCTTAAATGGAATTTGCACAGAAACGGGAATAAAGATTTTTGGTAGGCTGCGTTAGCAAAGCGTAACGCACCAACTTGAAGATTCATTGTCCTCCCCCTACTGAAAAATACGATGAGTAAAACGCTGGGAAAGCAGATTTGGCAAAGGTTGTGGACGTATATCCTATTGAGTGCGATCGCGTTGGTGATGCTGTTTCCCCTCTTCTGGTTAATTAGCACATCATTGAAGTCATCCACCGAGAATATTTGGTCCTTTCCACCTCAACTGTTCCCTAGTCAACCGACAATTGAGAACTATATCGAAGTCTGGCAAACCAATCCCTTTGGTCAATATATTTGGAATAGCTGTATTGTTGCCATTCTCACGGTTACCTTCAATCTTCTCTTTTGTTCCCTCGCGGCTTATCCCTTAGCCAGACTAAATTTTCGGGGACGCGATATCATTTTCGCGATTATCGTTTCTACGATTATGATTCCCTTCCAAATCGTGATGATTCCCCTCTACATTTTGATGGTGCAGCTTGGCTTACGAAATAGTTATTTAGGCATTATTTTTCCCAGTTTAGCTTCAGCCTTTGGCATTTTCTTATTACGCCAAGCCTTTCAAGGCGTTCCTAAAGAACTCGAAGAAGCTGCCCGTATTGATGGCTGTTCGGAGTTAGGATTGTGGTGGCATATCATGATTCCCGCCGTTCGTCCGGCGTTAGTTACGTTGGCTATTTTTGTCTTTATTGGCTCATGGAGTGACTTTCTCTGGCCCCTAATTGTTCTGGATCGACCAGAATATTACACCTTACCGTTAGGCGTGGCTAGATTAGCCGGAACCTTTTCCCTAGATTGGCGTTTAATTGCCGCCGGCTCAGTGATTTCTATTGCCCCAGTTTTACTATTTTTTATCCTAATGCAACGGTATATCGTACCCAATGATAGTGGGAGTGGTGTTAAGGGGTAGATTGTTTTGTCGGGGCGGGTTTTACAGATATAGCAATTTCCGGTTTGATGCGATACATCGTTAAGGGCGCAAGCTTTGCGCCCCTACATTGCCCCTACACTTAGGTGTACCTCACACGCGGGGAAAGCGCTATAACTTATAAGCTGTTCGGCATTTAAACCTTAATATCAATAATGGCGCAATCCTTGTAGTGCGTTAAGCGAAGCCATGCCGCAGGCTTTGCATCTTGCTCGCTACTAATACCCAATTTAAATGCATTACAGCTTAGCATACGCTGATAACTCAACTAAATCTGCCCCTGTACGGGTAAGAGTTTAGGGAATCAAGCAATGTTTTTGCGGATTAATATATCATAAATTAACAGGCAATCAATCAGGCAAGATAAGCCATGACTTCAATATCCTACGAAAATGACTTTTATGCTTGGACGCAAGAACAAGCAAACCTACTAAGAACTGGAAAAATTCATCAAATAGATTGGCAAAATATTGCTGAAGAAATAGAAGACATGGGACGTAGTGAAAAGCGACAACTCGAAAGTCGGTTAGAAATATTGGTTATGCATTTACTCAAATGGCAATTTCAACCTAATCTGCGCTCTCGTAGTTGGCAATTAACCATTAAAGAGCAACGTCTTCGCTTAGAGAAGCTATTCCAAGAAAACCCCAGTCTCAAATCCAGTCTCGATAATGCCCTCGAAAAAATCTACCCCCTCGCTACTCTTAGCGCCGAAAAAGAAACTGGATTATCCTCATTTCCAGAAACTTGTCCTTATACCCTAGCTGAGATCTTATCCCCCGAATTTTTACCCGAACAGGGTTCGTAGTAGGCACGAAGCGAATTTGGACTTCTAGACATCGATGAAAGCAACAATGTTACGATCACAACTTATGCTGATGCGGCGGGAACTCAGCAAGTCCAGCAATTTTCAGTTCAGGGTGCAGGTAACAACGAAACTCAAAGCGTAACTGGTTTCAATAACACCTTGGTTCAGCGCTTAGATGTATTTCTCCCTGGCAGTGGTGCCGTTGATAATATTGCTTATGAACCCGTACCCGAACCTCTGACTATTTTGGGTTCAGCGACAGCCCTCGGCATTGGCGGATTGCTGAAGCGACAGCATTCTAGAGGGCGCAAAAATTCCAAGCAAAAGGATTAACCGACATCTGATTCGGATTCCTTTGGCTGTGGCGTTCAATCTTGGTTGGGTAGAGACGTTGCATGCAACGTCTCTACAATCAGTGCCAATCACCGATATGATAAGAACGTTACTCTCTGGATACGACCCTAAGCATAGACCATAATGGATTTTGCTACTATTGTTGCCCAGCTTAACGCTGGACTGATTCTGCCAGAGGGAATCGTCGTGATTACCCTGTTACTGGTTTTAGGAATTGATCTGATTGCGGGTAAACGTTCTGCTAATACCCTGCCTTACATCGCCATTGGCGGACTACTGGTTTCCATAGTCGCCCTGTACTATCGCTGGGATGTTGCCCAACCTCTAGCTTTTTTTGGCGGGTTTAATGGGGATGCCATGAGTATCGCCTTTCGCGGTATCATCGCTTTATCGACGGCGGTAACGATTTTGCTGTCGATTCGCTATGTGCAGCAGTCGGGTACCTCGTTAGCTGAGTTTATCGGCATTTTACTTACCGCTACCTTGGGGGCGATGTGTCTCAGTGGTGCGAATGAACTGGTTACCATCTTTATTTCCCTAGAAACGCTGAGTATCTCGTCGTACCTGTTGACGGGATACATGAAGCGTGATCCCCGTTCCAATGAAGCGGCGCTGAAATACCTGCTGATTGGCGCGTCGAGTTCTGGGGTTTTTCTCTATGGCGTGTCGTTGCTGTACGGCTTGTCTGGCGGCGAAACCACCTTAAATGGAATCGCCACCGGGATTGCTAGTTTAGAATCGACCCCATCCTTGGGTATTTTAATCGCTTTGGTGTTTGCGATCGCGGGAATTGCCTTTAAAATTTCTGCGGTTCCTTTCCACCAGTGGACTCCTGACGTATACGAAGGTTCTCCAACTCCCGTTGTCGCCTTCTTATCTGTCGGTTCTAAAGCCGCCGGCTTCGCCCTCGCCATTCGCTTACTGGTAACCGCGTTTCCCCTGGTTAGCGAACAATGGCACTTTGTCTTCACCGCCCTGGCTATCTTAAGTTTGGTATTAGGGAATGTGGTAGCCCTTACCCAAACCAGCATGAAACGCCTACTTGCCTATTCATCCATTGCCCAAGCTGGCTTTGTCATGATTGGTTTAATCGCGGGAACCGATGCAGGCTACGCCAGTATGATTTTCTATCTGCTGGTTTATTTGTTCATGAACCTAGGTGGTTTTGCTTGTGTGATTCTGTTTACCCTGCGAACCGGCACGGATCAAATCAGCGAATATGCGGGATTATATCAGAAAGATCCCCTGCTGACATTTGGATTAAGTATTTGTTTACTGTCTTTAGGCGGAATTCCACCTTTAGCGGGATTCTTCGGTAAAATTTACCTGTTTTGGGCAGGTTGGCAAGCCGGATTGTATGGCTTAGTTTTGCTCGGTCTAATCGCCACTGTGGTTTCCATTTACTACTACATCCGCGTCCTCAAAATGATGGTGGTTAAAGAACCCCAAGAAATGTCCGACGCGGTGAAAAATTATCCGGAAATCCGCTGGAATTTACCCGGAATGCGTCCCTTACAGGTGGGTTTAGTTCTTTCTGTCGTCGTTACTTCTCTGGCGGGAATTTTGTCGAATCCCCTATTTACTCTTGCCAATAATTCAGTGACAAATACGTCCATGCTGCACTCTTCGGTGATCCAAGTTCAATCTCACACCCAACCGATTGCATCAATTGATGCGAATTTATCGCCAGATTGATCAATCTGATCCCCGACTTTTTCAAGACGTCGGGGATCTGGTGAATTATCCCTTTAAAAATAAATACCTCGTATTCTTGAGGCATTCGACAGTATTCACAACGGCAATTGGCACGTTGTCTGACGAACTCACGCAGGCTGTTATCCATAGATCAATTGCTAGAAGGTTGTAGCGATTGTCGGGCTTTGGCATGGAGGAGATTCAAAAAATTACCAACTCGTAGATATTTTTCCATGTCCTGGCGTTCGGTTTCGCTAAGCAACCCGCGATTGTTCTTCTCAGCCAGCTCATTCATTCGAGTGATGTCTTCAGCTTCAAACCGTAGATTAAGAGTACGATTCTATTTTTTGAACACATTGCAGGATAATCGCACCTGTAACCTAAGTAGGTGGGGACAATTAAAGTTAACGGTTGAGATTAGGGAACAGGGAACTACTTGCGTTGACATGCACCCTCTTGTACCGCCAACTTAGAAATTGTAATTCACACTAAAATAAAAGCCATCATCCTGAGCATTTTCCCCGCGATCATCTAAATCAACTAAGGGTAACCCATAATCCAGCCGCAGGTTTAAATTGGGTAAAGGTTCCCATAATATCCCTAAACCCAACCCAGCAATAAATGTCTGGTCTACTAATTCATTCGGATTTGTCCCTCGATTCCAAACATAACCGACATCGAAAAACGGCGCTAAAACAAAAGTTGCAATACCCGATTCATCCCGTTCTAAGGTCATCCGATCTTCTACAGAAATGCGAAATCCATTGTCTCCCGCCCGGATATTTTGCCGATATCCTCGTACCGATTGACCGCCACCAATGACAAATTGTTGGGCGGGTAATAAACTATCAAAGGCTAACTGGAGATCCGCTTGAATAATTAAAAAGTTATCCGGATTGATAATTTGTACCCGTTGGATTTGAGCTAACCAACTAACAAACTGACCATCGGGATGATCTTCATTAACGTCTGAATTTTCTGTCGCATCAAATAAACCTGTTCCAAAACTAAATAGGGAACGGAATGCCCACGCCCCAGAGGTTTGACGTAGGGTGTACTCTTGCCCAAACTTAATGACACTGGTGCGACTGATACCCTCTTCATCGGGTCCAATTCCAAAGGGTGTTGGTCCAAACACGGTAAATGTTTGACCATCTTGATGGGTAAATCCTAAAGATAACGCCAATTCTCGACGCGGTGTGCGGATTAAGGGTTGGCGATAGTTAATTTCATACAGATCAGACTCACCTTGAATCCCGAACTCTCGCAATTCATCTTGAATCACTTCATTTTCATTAAACGATGCTCGCAGTTGCACCGTACCATTCATCGCATTGATTGGCGCACGATAATTAAAATCCCAGGTATAGGCACCACCAGCCGTTGTCCGGTTGTATTGTGCCGAAATTTCATCCCCAATCCCGGTTAGATTGAGATAACTGGCATTCGTCTTGAAACGTTCAGCCCCCACACTGGGAGGGGAATAGTTATCAATACCGACACTTCCTTCAAAAGGATCGGCTTCAGTAATCCGCACCACGAGAATACTTTGCCCTAGTCCAGTTCCCGCCCTCAAAGAGGCTTCCACATTTTCAAATAACGGATTAACTCGTAACAAGCGCAATTGGTCTTCTAACGCACCTGTATTCAGGGGTGTATCCGCCCCCAATCGAACACGCGATCGCACGTAACTGGGGTTCAGCCGTCTGGTTCCTTCCACCTGGATGGCTTCCAGACTCCCTTCAATCACCCGAATTTCCACCACATCGGTATCCAGAGTTTCTTCGACCAAAACTGCCCTAGAGGTAATGTAGCCTTGTTCCAGATACAGTTGAGAAATCGTATCCGCTACACTTCTAAGTTCTTCCAGAGTGACAGTATTTCCTTCAATGGGTTCAATAATCGGATTAAATTCAGCCTCCCCAAAAATCGTACTCCCGGTGACATTAATCTGTTGGACTTGAATCTGCCTCTCTTCCGGCGAGGTGTCATCATTCTGTTTGGTGTTCGCCGCAATCAAACGAATGTCATGGCTACTGGCAACGATTGGCGACTGATTCTGGTTTGGGGAGGATAAAGATTGCTCAACGACGTTAATCCTGGGAGTGGAGTTAGGTTCCTCTACTTTAATGGATGAGTGTTGTGGGCGTTGCCGAGGGTTAACCGTTTCTGGTGGAGTTGCTGGCAATTGTTCCACCTTCCCGATTACAGACTGAATTGGGGAAACCCGCAGACTCCCGGCTTGCCGATTTTCCGGTTGGAGACGGGCAGGGTGAATCTGAGACGGGGCTAAACTTGCCGCCTGTCGATTTGCCGCTGTTAAGCGACTGGGATGGATTTGAGTTTCCCGAACAGGGCGGTCATCTGGCGTTGATTCAGAATGACGTGAAGAGTGACTCTCTAAGTTACTCGTATCCAGAACCTGTATCCTGGTTTCCTCGACATTCCCAGGTTTTGACTCTACCTCTGGGGAATCGGGAGTGAGAGAATTATCCAAAAGACTAGATACTTGATGGTTGTCCCGATTACTGGAGACAGGCTTAATCACCAGTCTTTGGGGATGGCTATGGTAAGTTACATTTGCCATCCCACCCTGAAAATGAGCCAACTGGTGACGGAACGGAGAACCATTAACCGTTTGAAAGACAGTGGGATCAGGCTGGGTAGGATTGAGGATATCTCCGGGTACAACAATGGGATCAAAGAGAATCGCCCGTAGCCTATCTGCATGTAAAACAATACTTGAGTGTTCTAAACGGGGAGACCTATGTATGCCAGAATCATGAAGCGTTGCGATCGGCAAACGGGCAGGTTGGAGCGGTTGGGGTTTGACCGCTTGGGGTTTGAGATTCGTGGGCTTTCGGGATGTTGATGTAGACGGTGTTGGTTTAACCTTCAACGACTGAGGCTTAGTCGCCGCAGAGGGAGTCGGTTTTAGGCGTGAAGCGGGAGACTTGACCGATTTACCCTTAACCCTGCCCATCTCGGAGGTTTCTTGACTCAGGACTTGACCACCCATGACCCCCTTTGAGGTTGGGTCAGTCAACTTCGACGGTGTTTCACCAAAAGCAATGGTTGCCATACCAATTCCCGTCAGAACTGAAAGCAAACCCACAAAAACATTAAGCTGTAAATAGCACTTCATCAAGGTAAAAACTCGACTGTAAACGAGCAAGTACTGCGTGAACCATCAACCTATTGTTGGGAGTATCCCCTAACCCCTTACCGTTATCTCAACTAAGATGTCCTTTGGGCAAACAACTTGATCGGGAATCTTACCAAGATTTGATGTCGGGTAACAATCAAATCTGTGTCGCCAGTTGAGACTGATAGGGTAGACAACTATTCTGAATGCTAATTCTTGCTAGACCCATGGGGAGCGCCTTAGCTGCCCAAAATAGTTTACCTTACACAAACTACCATGCTCTCAAGTCAAATGTCGGCAATTAGTTTCAGTTATTAACGTTTAATCGCATCTGGCGAATTTTCCGGTAAAGTGGTTCGTTCACCATAGTTCAATAGCCGTTCAATGGTTGCCAGCCGATTCTCCCACACCTGAACTTGATAAGGGTGGCGCATCCCTTGCTGTTGCATCCATTGGGGGAATTGAGATCGGAACGCGGCGAGGGCGGCTTGGGCGGTTTGAATAAGCTGTGGTGAGGGTTCCATAGCCAGTTGCTTGAGCACCTGATTTAGCTTTTCTGTTTGAGCCACCCATTCAGTAAAGGCGTCTTGATCAATGGTGAGTTGCTCATTCGTGACCAAAAAGTTCCATTCCCGTTGCAGCGCCACAAATCGATCCATGGCGACTTGGAATGGCTTACGGTAAGGAATTGGCTCGGTTGAGGTAGATTCCGGTTGACCTTGAGTCTGTTGGAAAATACGATGTAAATTCTCGTTAAGATTCTCAACCGCAAACACAGCATACCCGTTGGCAGGTAAATCCCGCAGCAGTTGGATTTGGTCAACTGCCACAACATCGGGTAAATTCAACAAACGAATCCCTGGAATCAGCAACGCTTGGTTGAGTGTCGATTCCGTGAGTAACGGTTGAGTGAGACTGTGCAACCCTTCGGTATCCAACGCATAAGTCATTGGTACAACCAGATCAATATATCCCTGCTTTGCCCATTCTTCCCAGTTTTGCTGCAACCGTTGCTGACGTTCCGCTGGGGGAAGGGGAAATACGGCAGCGGATAGAATCAAATCAGGACGTTGCGACAACAGACGCGCTGATACCGAGGCGACAAAGCTGTCCACTTGGCGGATACGAAACTCTGTCCATTGCTGCCATAATGTGCGATCGCGAGGATACACCTCAATCGGATCAACCCCGGTTCGTTCCTTAAATTGCTGACGCGCCGCCACCCCATACCCATAGGTTTGATTCACTCGCGGATCTTGAAACGGATAGCGAATATAATCCAGTTGAATCCCATCCACGTCATAGCGGGTGGCAATCTCCTCCAGCAGCGCCATTAAATACTCCCGCACTTCCGGGTTCGCGGGATCAAAAAATGCCTTTCTGGTATTCGGAGCAAACAAGCGTCCTTGCTTATCAAAAATCGCCCAATCGGGATGCGCCGCTAAAACCGGACCCGGATAATCAAGGGGCTGATTTAACAGCGCATTGTGACGCTGATTCGCCGCCGCAAAAATCCACACCCAAGCATGTAACTCCATCCCCCGTTCATGCGCCAACTCCACGGCGGCTTCTAAAGGGTCCCAGCCGCGAACCAGAGGGTTTTGTTCAGGAGCCACCTGACTCGGGTAAATTGGATAACTGGCATTCACGGTTTCAAAGAACACGGTATTAAATCCCGCCTTTGCCAGATTATCGAAGAGTTTAACTAAGTCCTGTTTACGCTTTGCCTTGACAATTGTTCCCCGATCTAACCAAATTGCCCGAATTTCTGGTTGGGCAAGTTGACGCTCCATCGGATAATTATCCCAGAGTAGCCGTCGGGCATTAATCCACTGTTGTCGCGCTGCCGTATAGTCCTGTTGCTCAACCGCACCCAGAAAATTTTCTAAGCCAATTCTCGCTTGCGCCAACGCCGAAACCGTGGTTCGATTTGGATGGGAATGCCGTTGATTTCCATGTTCCGATTCCTTGGCACTCATCCCCGCGAAGGACTCAACGCTCTCCTGAGTGAGCAAACCAACCTCACTGTTATGAGCATCAGCCCTTAATAATGTACTTTCCACCCGACCAATTAAGTTTTCCAACTCCCGACTCATCGCCGTCACCTGATTAGGCGTAAGAGTCCCCCAAGTATTAGCTGGAGTTTGAGCAGGAAGCACCAAGCGATCGCCTTCGCTGGGAACAGGAGTTGGATGAGGTGGGCTGAGGTTAGCTTGGCGTTGTTGATCCCGGCTGATTGGGGATACCGGAGTCGCCGCACAATTGGGTGGGGATGAATTCGGCATCCTTCCCGGCGTTAGCGTAACATTATAACGACTCAGCGCCGCTCGCAGCCAAACCACATCCATCTGGGCGGCGTCTTCCCCATCCACTCCCCAGCGCCAGCCGAAAAAAATCGATTGATCTGTCGTTACCACAGCCGGGGGACTTTCCGGTTGATTCCATACAGCCGCCGTTTGAGCCTCCAAACTGGCGGGAATCACCACACCCCCTTGCACCTCTCCCACTAATCCCGCATTGGGTATCCAGCTTGGGGAAGAAATCGATAATCGTTTCAATCGAGACGGCTGACTCAGACCAAATCCCCAGTAGGCACCTAAGAGCGATCGCAAACGATTCCGCACCTCAGGTTGGGATGCAATACCCACAGAACCACTGACAATGACCCGTCCGCCTTGACGCATCCACTCTTGTAGAGTCGCCAGGTGTTCGGGTTCTAGGCGTTCAATATTCGGTAAAAATAGGAGTTGGGTATTGCCTAGATCAGAACGTTGATTAACCTGGCTCAAGTCAACCACGCAGTAATCCACACCCGTTGACTGCAAGCGATCGGTAATATCTGACCAATCGGCTTGATTATCCGGACTTTTTACCACCCCTAAGTTGACCGTTTGAGCTAACGCCCTGGGTAATCCTAGCAGGGTATTGATTGTTGTCGCGATCGCAATGCCAATCACCCATTTTTTCATAAGCTATCTTGGAAGGGGTTTGGGAACCTTGAAGGGGTTTGGGAACCAAACCCCTACTAACCCAATTCATTAACCGGGAAGCGATCCAATAATTGAATCGCTCGAATAGCATTCCGTTTTAAGCCATCCGATAGGAATGGTACATGAGGAATTTGAGATAGAAAATCGACCGTGCGGCGCAACAATCGCACAATATCCCCTTCATCTAAACTGGTATCCTCACAAAGCTGTGTCCATTCCACACCCAATGCCCATTGCTCAACTAACCCAATTAAATCCCGTTCTAACCAAATCGGCAGAGCCACCTGATAACGACGTTGGACTTGAAACAACTGACGGCGATTTTGTCTTAAACTATCTAATGCTTCCAGTACAGGTTCTGAGGGGGGATAATTTGTCCAGCTATCCGGACGCGGGGTTTCCGTAACCAAAGCGCAGGCGCAGGCGGCTAAGTGGTGCGGATCTAACTGATCAAACGCACTAGACATCAACGCTAACCCCAACCACAGTTCGTTATCCCCGCGAATCGCTGCGGCTGCTTGCCCCAATGATGTCGGCTTGACATCTTCCAGACAACCAAATGTCCTTAAAATTTCGATCAGGTTGAGAAATTCTTGCCAGTGCATCGCTTGGTTTTCCCGGTAAAGGGTTTGACGATTGTTGATTTCCTCTTGTAGGGCTAAACGGCGTTTATGGCGCTTGATTAATTGAGACGGATTCCCCCATTGTCGCACCAGATGATCTTCGAGTTGGGCTTTTACCGCATCCATTCGATGCTGCTGCGCCTCAACTTCAGGTGCGACCATGGGTTCTATATCGGTGGGAATTTGAGCTGCGATCGCTTCCGTGTCTGGTGTACCCCGTCTAGTTTGACCGGGCTTGAGTGTGAGTTCAGCGGGTGGGTTCAGCACCGTTAAATCAATCATCTCTAACCACCCATGCACCCCAACCAAATCGGCGGTTGTGGCTATATACCAGCGATTATCGGCACTTAAGCAGACTAAATAGGGGGATTGTCCCCGCCCTTTTTCCTTCGCGACTAATATCGCCGGAATCGGTTCCGGAACTGGAATATACTTGCCCTTGAGTGAAAGTAGCGTACCCAAGGGCGCTTCGGGGATAATTTGGGCAATTTCCGCCACTTGTGCGGCTTGGGCTTGCCGTTGTAGGGTTTTGAGTAATCGCCGTTCTTCTTTGAGCCGTTCCTTGAGTTTTTCGTATCGCCCTAGGGCGTTTAAGTCAACGGGTGCTAGTTGAATATCTAATTTTGCCAGTTCTGTGGTTAACTCCGTAATCGCTTGTTGCTGGGGTTGGAGGTACAGTGTCGCCAGGTATTGTGCAAAACTGCGTTCCACCAACTCCTTGGCTTCCGGAAGGGTGTGGGTTTGGAGTAAGTTCAGCACCATCCCGTAGTTGGGCGTAAACTGGCTGACTAAGGGGTCAGCCTGACTGGTGGCGAGATACGCCGCTTCCTTTGCTCCTTCAAACGGCGTCTGTACTGTGACCACATAACCCGTGGCATCCATCCCCCGGCGTCCGGCTCGACCTGCCATTTGCAGAAATTCCGATGCTGTCAGCAGTCGGTGTCCGCGATCGGTTCGTTTTGAGAGGGTAGAAATTACGGTGGTGCGAGCGGGCATATTAATTCCCGCCGCTAGAGTTTCAGTGGCAAACACCACCTTAACCAGCCCTAATTGGAACAACTCTTCCACAAACCCCTTCCAAGCCGGTAAAATCCCCGCATGATGGGCAGCAATGCCGCGATACAGGGGGGCTACTTGCCCCGCCCGACCCGCTTCTGGATTCCGACGTAAAAATTCGTCAATGCGCTTTTTCAATTCAGCCGCTTCTTTGGCATTAACCAGAGACAACTCTCCCAACTCCTCCACCGAGCGATCGCAACCGCGACGAGAGAAAATAAAATAAATCGCGGGTAACATATCCCGTTGCTGGAGTTGCGCCAGCACAAAGGCATTACTGGGGCTTTCTGGGCGTCCCCCCCGTCCTCTCCCTTTGTTGCGTTTCGGTTTGAGACGAGGATTTAACTTTGTTTGGTTAGAGTCCAGCAGGGGAAAAATGCCCTTCGGGTTGGCAAAGCTGAATTGTAAGGGAACCGGTCGAAAGTCGGAATAAATTCGCTCGGTTGCGCCATGAACTAAGTTCAACCAGTCCGTTAGTTGATCGGAATTCGCCACCGTAGCGGATAGGGCAACAAGCTGAACTTCTGGAGGACAATAAATAATCGACTCCTCCCAAACCGTACCCCGTTGTCGGTCATTCATATAATGGCACTCATCCAAGACCACCGCTTCCACCCCTTCTAGGGACGTACCAATTTCCCCAATGCGTGTGCCGTAAAGCATATTGCGGAAGATTTCCGTGGTCATCACCAAGATTGGCGCGTCCCGATTAATGGAAACATCCCCCGTAACCAGACCCACATTGTCCGCACCAAACGTAGCGCGAAAATCTCGCAGCTTCTGGTTGGAGAGGGCTTTCAAGGGAGTGGTATAAAAAACTCGCCCTCCTCTTGACAAAGCGCGGTAAATAGCATACTCGCCAATCAACGTCTTCCCAGAACCTGTGGGGGCGCAGACAACAACCGAGTGATTCGCATTCAGCGCCGCGATCGCTTGGAGCTGAAATTGATCCAGAGGAAACGGAAACAGATTTTTGGGGTCAAGTTCTATCTTCGGGGTCGAAACGTTCACACTCGCTCTTTCCAATAGGTGACGACAGCGGGACGGGACGAAAAACACTGTACCCCACAGGGTTCAGTGTGCAGTAGTTCTATTTTGACATCCTCGTGAATGGATTCCCCATATCCGCATACCAATACTGCTCTGAATAGCACTAAGTAGGTGGATTTTCATTAAAGTTAACGGTTGAGATTAGGGAACAGGGAACAGGGAATAGTAAAGAATGTCCTTTCCCTGCCAAGGTAGCTGCTATAGCTGCTATAACTTCTAAATCGAATTTTTTCTGCCCCAGCTTCCCCATCTCCCTCATCTCCCTCATCTCCCCAGCTTCCCCATCTCCCTCATCTCCCTCATCTCCCCAAGCCCCTGCCCATCCTACTCCCAATTTTAGGGTTTGTCCTGATTTGCACGCTGTCGATTGGAAAAAAGGCTGTAGCAACTTGGACACGGAGATCTACAAGCGATGTGCAACAACATGAGGAAGTTTTTACCAGCATCCTACTTTAGGGGAGAACGTGAAAGCGTAGTCATTTTATCCAATCAATCAGCCAAGCGTCTTACGTTTGATGCTAAGGGCAACGATGACAATCGCGGCAGCGGTCGCTAAATGGTGATTCACCAGGTAAGCCGCTGAATTAAGCTTGAGCATCAAGCTAGATTTAACCCAGTTTGATTAAGTTATTCGGAGCAGATAGAGCAATTGAAGGTAAAGCCTAAACAGTAACCCAGCTTGAGAAGCTGGGTTTTCGCTTATCAGAAAGCCGATCAATTTTTTCCCGGTCTCTTTGCCCCAGACGTAGACGACCACGTCTGAAATATGCACCCTGCACCTGGTATCCCCGTTCCCCTGCTTCCCGACACCGGGCTGCCGGGATTTTTAATAAAATTTAACAATCGTCAAACAGTTGCGGTTATCATCCATGCGTGTATAACTGAGCTTATCGGCAATTTTTTGCATGATAGCCAATCCTCGCCCTCCTTCCGCCTGATCAGCAGGCAAGGAC
Source organism: Coleofasciculus sp. A1-SPW-01 (assembly GCF_040217205.1). Taxonomy (NCBI): domain Bacteria; kingdom Bacillati; phylum Cyanobacteriota; class Cyanophyceae; order Coleofasciculales; family Coleofasciculaceae; genus Coleofasciculus; species Coleofasciculus sp. A1-SPW-01. Next base: position 59,563 of record NZ_JAVJNP010000012.1, read on the forward strand.
GACGGAGTTCGGAGCCGCCGTTCAAAATCAAAAGGCGCTCCACTGTCCCAGACCCGTATCTCTAGGCGTTGGGGCGATTGCCCCAGAATTACCTCAACCTCAATGGAAACACTGGGCGGCAGGTCTTTGTGGGCATATTTCACCGCGTTAGTGTATCCTTCCGCAAGCGCTAGTTTGCACTGTAACCAGACTTTTGTTTCGATTGAGGAGGGGTGAAGCTCCCCAAACCAGGATAAAACCTGGTCTAACGCATTCAGGTCGGAAGGAAATTGCTTGCTAAATGTTTGAAGCTCTCTCAACTGTTCAAAGCCTTTCACATCAACGACATCAAAGCCAGAATTAAAATGAACAGATACTCCCTGTGAAAAAATCCAGTCTACCCTAGATTTATCCCTTGCTCTACCATTTATTCACTGACCTTGCGATCTTTATCACTTTCTCATGAAAGTACCCATAGCTTCATCGAGTCTTCCTTCTTGTTGTAAGCGCGTGCATCTGCAATCTCCTTGAGTGACTTGTATTATCTCGATGCCATGACCCAAATTCTAATTATTGATGACGACCCTGCCATTCAAATACTGCTGAAACGGACGCTTCATAACCAAGGTTATGACGTCACCATCGCTAGTAACGGCGAAGAGGGTCTTGAACTTGTGCAGCAGTTGCGTCCGGCGTTGGTCATTTGTGATTGGATTATGCCAAGGATGAACGGACTAGAAGTCTGTCGTCAAATTAAGGCAACCCCAGCACTATCAACCACTATGTTCATTTTGCTGACATCTCTCGGTTCCGTTGGCGATCGCGTCAAGGGACTGGATGCTGGGGCAGATGACTTTATCTGTAAGCCAATCGAAATCGCTGAGTTGCAGGCGCGAGTACGTTCCGGCTTGAGATTACATGAACTAAGCCGCGATTTGCAGCACCAAAAACAGTTGCTAGAAATGGAACTCGCAGAAGCGGCGGAGTACGTCCGTTCTATTCTGCCAGACCAGATGACTGAACCGCCTGTGACTATTGACTCTCGATTCATTCCCTCTCGGCAATTAGGAGGTGATGGCTTCGATTACTACTGGTTAGATTCAGAACACCTGGCAATTTATCTATTAGATACGGCTGGGCATGGCTTGAGAGCCGCCTTACCAACGCTTTCGGTGTTAAATCTATTGAGATCACGCACCCTGCCGAATATTGACTATTACCAACCCAGCGACGTTCTGCGAGGATTAAACCAGACCTTTCAAATGACAGCACGCAACGATAAATACTTTACCATCTGGTATGGAGTCTATAATCGGACAAAGCGTCAACTTGTTTATGCCAGTGCTGGACATCCACCGGCGGTCTTATTCTCGGGTAAGCCATCCTCTAGTCGGGAGGTCAATCTCTTGAAGACAACGGGACTGCCTGTGGGTATGCTGCTTGAGGCTGAGTATGTTGATGATAGCTGCGACGTCAGCGAATCCAGTTCCCTTTACATTTTCAGCGATGGGATTTACGAGATTCACCAACCTGATGGTAATATCTGGGGACTTGACTCATTCGTCAAACTTCTGGGTGAGTGTAGAATAGATAGCTCGTGTAATCTAAACTCGATCTTAGAGGGCGTTGACATATTAAACCCCAAAGACTTTTTCGATGATGATTTGTCTTTGCTAGAAATTAACTTTGACTAGATAGGCTCCCCGACTTCCTAAGCTGGCGAAGGAACGGCTGACGTCGGGGTTTCCCGCTCTCAATTTGGGTTGACCCCCATTCAGCGACCACCCCTAAAAAGGTGGCGTGGTGAGGAATCCCTGTGCGTTCACGCCAGGGAGGATGTCAATCTCCCCTTTAAGTTATAGCAACCGCCATGGCTGTTAGGACACATCATTTATGTAGAGACGCGCCATGGCGCGTCTCTACAATGGTGCCTCAACAAAACCTTGATATACCGTAGGGTGCAGCATACCAGTCAGCGCCATTCGTATTAAGTTTTGTAAATACCCCTCAAACCTTTACACAAACGGATTGGGTATCAGCCATAGAACCCCATATTTGCATAGAAGAATTTCCCGCCAAGGATTTGCATTCCTGGCGGGTTGTTACTAAAAGGTGATCAGTTACTTAGGAGCTTAACACTTTCCCTTCCGCACGGGGATTCTTACTGGGTTTCGCCAAATTGGGCTAACCCAGAGAATTATGCACTAGAAGAGACAGCCTCCTCAAACGCTTCTCGTGTGGGAAAGATTTCAAACACCCGATCCATGCTTGTCAGTTCAAATAACATTTTGATCTGTTCGTTGACTGAGCAAACAAAGAGCTTTCCCCCAGCAGCACGAACGGTCTTAAGGGCAAGAACCAGCGCCCCTAAGCCCGAACTATCCATAAAGGTAACGTCTTGAAAATCAATCAATACGATGTCGGCATTCGATTGCACAAGGTCGCTAATCTCTTGACGAAATTGACCGGCTTTTGTGCCATCTAAGATACCAGAGGGTTGAACAACTTTAACCACAGGACTCATATACTACTTATGACTGCCGATTACAGAAATATCCAGACCTTGCCAGTATAGCCGCGACAATTCAAATCAGCCAAACTTTTGGACTGAGAAGAGGTGTCGTTTTTAGGCAGTTTTTATCCTCTGGAGAGATTATAGAGATATCTCTCGGGAGTAACTTCATTCTGTTTTCCTTGGATCAGCTATCTGCATTGGTCAGGGATGGAATGTATCTCAACTTGGGCGGAGATACGTCACTCCTTACCGAGTCCAGCCGTATCCATCCGGATTTTTTCGGTAAGCACATTTACTATAACTTATCAACAGACCATATTTTGACGTTTGAATGGATAACTTTGGACTCCCAGGTAGCGGCAACCTTGATCTCAGGGGTAAAGGACTTGGTAAGCTTCAGTAAGGATATTACTAAATTGGGCAATGACAGACCGAGTTTTGATTCTGGGAGGACGAGGACGTATCGGCAGCAATGTTATGCAAGATCTGATTGCCCATACCCAAGCACAAATTACGATTACAGGGCGTCACCGGACATCGGAGACAGCATTTTCGCCGCAGGTGCAGTTTCTCACTCTAGATTTAGCCGATCGCGATGGGTTGAGGGATGCGATCGCGTCTCATAATCTGGTTATCCATTGTGCGGGTCCTTTTCTCTATCGAGACGCCTCGGTTCTCGAAACTTGCATTGAGATGGGCGTAAATTATCTGGATGTGAGTGATAATCGCGCCTTTATCCACAAAGCCTTCCCCTATCACGAAGCAGCAGCGGCGGCGGGTGTCACGGCGATTATCAATACCGGGGTTTTTCCGGGAATCTCCAATAGCATGGTGCGTCAGGCGGTTGAACAATTGGATCAGCCGGAAACCATTCACCTGAGTTATGGTGTAGCCGGTTCCGGTGGGGCTGGCGTCACCGTGATGCGAACCACGTTTCTGGGGTTAACAGAACCCTTTGAGGCGTGGATTAATAACCAGTGGCGTCAGGTAAAACCCTATAGCGATCGCGAAACGGTTCATTTCCCCCAACCTTATGGCAAAGTCGGCGTCTACTGGTTCGATATACCTGAAACTGTTACCCTTGTCAACTCCTTCCCCGTGAAAACGGTGATCACCAAGTTTGGCTCAATTCCCGATATTTATAACCACCTCACCTGGATCACCGCCCATCTGTTTCCCGCCGATTGGTTAAGGAAACCCGAAAATATCGAGTATTTGTCCCAACTCAGCTACCGCATGACCCAATTTAGCGATCGCATCAGTGGGATTGGAATTGCCATTCGCGCCCAAGTCACAGGTTACCAGGCTGGCAAACCTGTCACTGTTATCTCAACCTTGGTGCATGAAAATACGGCAGCAGCGGCTGGTGCAGGTACAGGCAGCATTGCCCAGTTTATACTAGCAGGTCAACTCAGTAAACCGGGTATTTGGTCAGTTGAACAAGCGCTGACAACGGAATTATTTGAACAAGCGATGCAACGCCGAAATATCCAAATTTATTCGCAAACGACCCCACTGACCTAAAACTTGAACGTTATTTGTTAGAGTTGATATATTTTTGGAAACTTGCGGGGAAACGAATTATTCAATTTGTATTATTTTGCACCTAACAATATTTCGTTTTATTTTTTTGATTGATAGAACCAGAAAATGTTGGGCTTTTTCCGGAGTTTTAAGCTAAGCTTAGTATGGTTTAAAAGTATTACAGATGTAAAAATGAGTGTAAACTCTTGAGAGTTTCTTGATGTTTAGGCTTGGTTGTTAATCATACCTAAACATCAAGAAACTTATCGACTTACTTCTGTATAACTAAACACCTAGATAAATGAAGAACACATCTCATTAATCTATCCTAAAAGTAAGGAGCAAATATGTTAGAAATAAAACGCGATAAACTAGGACAACTCAGCAGCATTGAATCCTTCCGAGCGATTGTGGAAGGCATGACAGACGCTTTAGGAGACAAGGCTACAGCCGTAGCACTGACCTCTGCGGGTCGGAAGCACGGTAAGGAAGTTGCTGCAAAGTTGGGCTTCAACGGTTCCGAACAAAACTTAGATGATGCCGCCAAACAAATCACGGAACTTTTGGGAGAAAAAGGTTCTCGTCTTTGTATCATTGATCGCATTGTTCGGGACGGTGATTCCATCAAAGTCTATGCCTTAGAAACCCTCTGTGCGATCGGTGGAACCGAGGAAAGTCCTCCCAAGTGTACCTTTACACTCGGTTTAGTCTGGGGAGTCTTAGGTGAACTACTCCAATCGAAACTGAAGGCAAGTCAAACGGAATCAGTACTCCGGGGTGACAGTTACGATTTGTTTGAGTTTACTGTACTCACCTAATGTGTAAAAAGAGCGGCTTTTTATTTTTTTAAATGATAATTTAAAAGAAAAAAGCCGCCGTTAGTAGAGACGTAGCATACTACGCCTCTACATTATTTATTGGTATGTAGAAGCGGAAAAAGATAAGGTTTTTTACCAAATTGTAGGGGCGCACCGATGTGCATTGGTGTCAACTTAAGCTCAACCCCTCTCCCACGCCGGGGAGAGGGGAGTAAGAGAATCTGGTTCCTCTTCTCCCCAGGGTGGGAGAAGGGGTTAGGGGATGAGGGGGGAATTTTTGAGCAGTAAATAGACATAGCTGAAAACCTTACCAGCATTGGTTTTCGACCTTAAGTTGACACGGATGACCGATGTGTGCACCTAAAACCCGCAAAATCTATTCCCCAATTTTACACGCCACTATAGAAAACCCTCTTGCTACTGGCGTAAGATCTCAGTATGACCCGAATGCAACGGTTAAAACGTTAAAAGCATTCTGTCTCTGTTTAAGACAAATCCTTTCTTTTTGTACCAATCTACGATAAAAGGAGTCTTAGTTTTGATCGGAGTTAGACGTATTCCTTTAACGCCTTGGCATTTAAGTTGAGCGATGGCTTCGTTTAAAAGCTGATTTCCGAATCCTTTACCTCGACAGTTAGGCTTAACTTCGATGAGATTAATGACACCAAACCCATCGGGAGCGATGCTAAACACGATTTCCCCGACAATCTCGTTTTGGACGATTAATTCAAACATAATTCACCTTACCGCTGAATCGCGGCGTTGTATTAACCTGAGTTCGATGCCAAAGGCTGATAACGTAATGAGGTGGGATACAGGTTACAGGGTTTTCCGAAAAATGAACACCTGTAGCGACGCTGAACTCAGAGGTCTTGGCTAAATTCAAGTGCGCTGCACTAGCTAGTTTTTCTACAAATCCTGGGCTGTATTGCTGAAGACACTCAAAATTCTTAGGATTGTCTCAGTTTTTGCCCTGATGGTTGATTTACTCTAATCAACAGATTTTAATGAGTCTTAGGACTATTCTTTTTTGAATAGATTCTCCTTAGCAAATCTGAAAAATGGTGTCAAGTTTTCGAGGCTAAATTCCATGATTCAGAGAAAAATAGAGAGTTGTTTTATCCTTTTCAACACATGTCTATATTATAGCTTACTTATTAGCTTATATGGGTTGAGTCCGTGTCAAGACTTGCCAAATGTATTGCATGTAATACAATTGAACAGAGAGAGAATTTCAGTAGAGCGAAACGTTTTAGATAAGAAGTACACAGGGACGGACTCAAGAGCAGTGGTGTCAAGTTAATGAAAGCCATGTTCCAGACCTGTCATTGTGCTATGGCTAGCAGGGGGTGCATACTCAAGTTGCCAATTCATCATTCTTAGTGCAAGCATCTTGACCACTTTTTCTTAGGGACTTGCAGGTTAATAATGTATCCACTAAGTTTCACTGGATTGTTGATACAGCTTTCTTCACGGGGACTCTATCTATTTTTACGCAAATATGAGTATCTAGATTTTTATATTTATTTTATATTTTGAAGTAAAATTCTTTTCAAAATGAATTTTTTAAAAAAATAGGGGGCCATGCTAATTGTAAATAACAGAACTATCAATGTCTAGATGGGCAAAAAAAACATATAAGTTTCCGGATTGCATCAATTCAATCGGTATAGTATTCATAGAAACAGCAGGGTAATATGTCTAAAACCAGCTAAATATCTATATTCAAGAATTTATTATTTAAGAAATTCTTGAATTAATGGTAATTCAACTGGCTATAATTTCCTTGCTAAATACCTTATTGGTTGATGAAGTGTTCCAACTCTATGTTGTCAAAAATAAGGAGTCAACGTGTTAGAACTCAAACGAGATAAATTAGGACAATTCAGCAGTATTGAATCCTTCCGGGCGCTGGTTGAAGGGATGAGCGATGCCTTAGGTGAAAAAGCGACAGCCGTTGCTCTGACGGCGGCTGGTCGTAAGCATGGGCAAGAACTAGCGGGAAAGTTAGGGTTCAAAGGGACGACCCAAAACTTGGAAGATGCAACCAAGCAAATCGCCGAAGTTTTGGGTGAAGAGGGCGCTCGTTTATGCATCATTGACAAGATCACCCAAGAGGGCGACACTGTCAAGGTTTACACCAAAGAAACCCTCTGCGCGATCGGCGGAACTGATGAAGAACCTCCTAAATGTACTTTTACCCTCGGTTTAGTTTGGGGCGTTTTAACCGAACTGCTTCAGCAAAAAATAAAGGGTTCACAAACACAATCAGTCCTTCGAGGTGACTCTTACGACCTGTTCGAGTTTATTACTGTTGAGTAATTCGACAAAAAGCAGCTAATGAGGATTGCTCTGCTATCACACTCGGCAAATCTTCTCTTAGCCGCCATTTCATTTGCTCATCGTGAGCTGACTGGGTAGCCTTACCGTTTGGGCTAAAACCCAGAAGTAGGTAGCTATAACATCGAACCAGTCAGCCATGCTTGTCCTAGTTACATGAACTTAACTTCATTGTCCTCTATTAACGTTAAGGAGAAACACAAAAATGGGAATCAATACTCAGAAACTGAGTCACCTGGTTCAGAATTTTGTCTCAACGACAACTGACGTGCTAGGTGCTGCAATTGTCACGCCGGATGGTTTACCCCTGGCGTCTAGCTTGCCCGGATCAGTGGCTGAAGAGCGTATCTCAGCAATGTCCGCCACCATGCTGTCTCTGGGTGAACGGATTTCCAAAGAACTCTTGGGAGGTCAAACCAGTCGCATTTTAGTCGAAGGTGATGACGGCTACAGCATTATGACCGATTGCGGTCCAGAAGCCGTATTCATCGTTTTGGCTGGGAAAGATGCCAAACAAGGCGCTCTCTACTTAGATATAGGTCGAACTGTTACCCAGATTAAAGTCAGTTTGGGCTAGTTCGGTAAGTCTCTTACCCACACCCTGACTTTTTCCAGGATACTGCTGGTCAATTAACTGGGGCGTCAGACCCCTCCCTCGCCCTCCCCTACAAGGGGAGGGAAGAGGAATATATTCTTTCTTTGGAGGGGCTTTCAGGCTTCCCCTTCTGTGCAAAAAAAGCGAAGTGTCCTTAAATTATGATCACAAATAATAAAAATATACATAAGCGAAACTGTATATCTGGAGACAAGACTAGAGATAACCACAATACTAATTTGAGCTAACGCTCCGGACTTATCTGCTAACTCACGAAAAAAGGTAATGTCAGGAACGTTATGTCATTTGTCCTTTGTCATTGGCAAAGGTTTGAGGCAGATTTAGTTTTTGTAGCCATGTTAAGCTGTTCGGCATTTAAACCTTAATATTAGTAATGGCGAAAGCCTTGTAGTGCGTTTAGCGAAGCCATGCCGCAGGCTTTAGCGAAGCCATGCCGCAGGCTTTGCATCTTGCTCGCTACTAATACCCAATTTAAATGCATGACAGCTTA
>NZ_JAVJNP010000226.1:0-6828 GCF_040217205.1 Coleofasciculus sp. A1-SPW-01
CTTGGAAATTCGCGATCGCTAATCGGGCGGCTAGGGGTGAAGGGGGGGGTGCTTTTCCCGGTTCTGCTTTCGGTTGATTGGGTACATGAAGCTGTTTTAGGACAGAGATTTCGTTATCAATTAGGGCAATCGTCTCTTGAAGAAGCCTCACTTCGGCTTTAGCTTGGTGCAGTTGTTCCTCGGCGGGGGAGTTCGGGGGTTCTGGGGGAGAGGAAACTGTGAGACTGATGCGGATATCGGTAGGAATCACCAGATTGGCATTTCCCTCAACTTGTACTCGCACACTGCTATCATCTAGCGCCAGGGGAAGTCCTGAAATTTCGACTTGTTCTGGCGTTTCTCCATTCTCTAGGTGCAAGTCGGCGATACGGCTAACGGTTGCACCAGCCGCATAGACTTTAACTTTGTCTATTTTTGAGGCGAGTTGGATGATGTTCGGCATCGGATTATCCTATGACTGATCCCAGGTACATTGTTCTATATCTCTGGGTGATTACCGGGATATGCACTTATGCCACGTTGCTATACGTAGTTTGTAGTAAGGGCTTTAGCCCTTGATTCGCTGGGGTTAACGACAGGAAACCTAACCTACAACTACTTATCGAATCGATACGTCAGGATATTTCTCTGTTGCCTGTTGCCTGTGTTAGACTGAGCGCTAGCCGAAGTCTGCCTGTTGCCTCTCCCCACCACAAGACGTTCCACCGGAACGTCTCTACCACAGCAGCCCCTAAGTAGTCGGACAAAGACTGGGACAAAAAAATTGGGAGATACGTTGCATCTCCCGCTTGGTTCGATTAGACTAATATGCAGACTAAGAAAGACTAAAACATCAGACGAAATATCTAGGCAGCGACAGCGACAAAGATGTCATTCGTGTTATTGGCAAATGTGCTAGCAGACTGCCAACTCACGGTGGCTAATAGGTCGCTGCCTTGATAGATTTCCGCACCATTTGCACCATCAGCGAAACTCAACGCACTAACATCACTAACGATTAGAGAGGTCTGACCAAGCTGGAAGTTATTAATCACATCGAATCCAACTCCTTCTGAGAGGACGACATCGGCATCACCGTGACCCAGCCAGATGGTATCCTGACCAACACCACTATCAATGTAATCTGCTCCATTATTGGCACCATTGGCGTAAATGATGTCGTCGCCCTTGCCACCGAGAATATAATCAGGACATGAACCACCGTAGATTAAGTCATCACCACGACCACCGATAAGGGTGTCTCGACCGCCATTTCCGTAAAGGGTGTCATCACCATTACCACCGTTGAGATAATCTGTAGCAGAACTACCATATAAACCGTCATCGCCACCGCGACCGAAAATGGTATCGCCGCCGCCGTTACCGTAGAGAAGGTCGTCATCAGCGCCGCCATCGATATAATCACTCTCGTGGCTTCCGGCAATTGTATCGTTACCTGCGTTACCAAAGAGAACATCTTCGCCACCGTTGCTATTGATGCTATCATCGCCACCTAAACCTTGGATGTACTCGTTCGCTGATGTACCGTTAAGTTGATCATTTCCTGAAGTTCCTACAATTGATTCATGGGTGCTGATTTCAGCTATAGACTGAGTAGAACTAACAGTATCAAAGGTGGAGACGAAAGACGTGCCGTCTTGCAAGGTTACTTCAAAGGAAACATCCTGCAGTCCGAAAGCACCACCAGTGTTAGAAGAAATACCTGAACCACCAGAAAGACCGTCTGTGTCTATTGAGAAGCGGAATGAATCTCCCACACCAAAGGAGTCGGGAGCAAAGTTGATGGTCAAGGTTGGGAAATCGTATCCACTATTAGGAGAAAAAGAAATATCGCTAGTCGTTAAACCCACAAGGTCTACTGGAGAACTGCGCTGAGATGGATCAAAGTTTGCATTCGTATCCCCTCCGGCTCTTAGATCGAAGGTAACTGACTCGATATATGTGTTTGGGAAACCCTGATCAAAGGAAATACCATAGAAATCGGAATCGTAGTAATTATCACCACCCGTTGTATCAGCGATAATTGTTGCAAATTGTACAGCCATCAGATTTTTTCCTTCGTAAATAGTTGGTTTTGAAATGATATCCTCGTTGAAATTAATCAAGAGGTAATATCCTGATTGAGGATGATTGCGAAACGTTGTAACACTTATATTTTTGGTGGTTACTATTGCTTCGGTGTAGTCTCTGAGAAATTACTTCAAGCGACTGTGTTTTTGAGGTTCGTTTCGCTGCTTTTCTCTGACCACAATTTAACTATAACCGTATTTTTTCTGAGATCAATAAAGTTAAGATGAACTTTCTATAAAGTTTTTGTGAAGTTAAAACGTTCATAAAAACAAAAAACTCTCCCCTTAGGGAGAGCTAATTCATCTACCTACAAACTTGCATTAATATTTATCGAGAAAAGACAGTTTTTTCTCTAATTTGCTAACCATTAATCTGAAGGGTTCACTCTTGTCGTTAACCCTGTAGAGTCAGCCAAACTTTAATTGTTGTAATAATGGTTACGGCTTTATTTGGGATGAGTTGGCATGATTAAATAAACGGCTTGGCTCAACACTTAGGTTTCTATAGTATTCAGTTTTATCAGCCAATGGCGCTCAATGGGTGAAAAATCCGGAGAGTTTGCCAACTCTTCAAAGTTGTCAGGAAATCTTTACAGACGTTTCATAGAATCAGCCTGTAAGCGGATTGACAAATAGACGGAATTAAGGTAAAGCTACTCATTTATTTCTCTGTTCAACTAACCGGGCGATCGCTTTGATCAAATCATTGGGGTCAATAGGCTTTGCCAGATGCTGCTGAAATCCGGCGGCTAGGGCTTTTTGCTGATTGGATTTCCCTGCATACGCTGTTAATGCGATCGCAGCTACATTCGCTTGGGGTAAGGACATGCCCCGAATCTGTTGCAATAAAAGATACCCATCCATTTGGGGCATGCCAATGTCACTCACCAGGATATCAATAGTTAACTGGTTAAATTGTGATAACACCTCCTGGGCTGATGCCATTGTGATCACTTCTGCTCCAGCTTGTTGCAAAATGATCCTGAGGAGTTCTCGTGTGTCTACCTCATCATCGACAACCAGAACTCGTATCCCCTTCAGAGGAGTGGTATTGGACGTTCCCTGACAATCATGGGTGTTAAGTCTGATTCGTTGCTTTTTATCTGGGAGTAGGGCTAATCTGACAGTAAACGTTGCCCCCTGTCCTTCCCCTGGGCTATCTGCCTGGATTATGCCACCATGTAAATCCACAAGATGACGCGCGATCGCGAGTCCTAATCCTAATCCCCCAAATTGGCGAGTCATGGAACTGTCCGCCTGACGGAAATAGTCGAAAATATGAGGAAGAATATCGGCAGAGATTCCGATACCTGTATCCCTTACCGTAATCTGGGCAAACTCATCCACCGTTGCTAATGTCACCTCAACCTGTCCCCCGGATGGAGTAAACTTAACCGCATTAGAGAGTAAATTCCACACCACTTGTTGTAATCGCCCGGAATCACCCTCAACCAAACCCACCTTACCGATAAAATGAGGCTGAATTTGAATCGATTTCGCCTCTGCTGCCAACTGCACTGTCTCAATCGCCGCTTTAATCGCGATCGCTAAATCAACTCGGTGACGAGTTAAGACAACTTTTCCGCGCAGAATTCGGGCAACATCGAGTAAGTCATCCACTAACTGAATTTGAATCGTGGCATTGCGTTCAATGGTTGCTAATGCCTTATCTGTTGCGGCTGGATCGAACTGACGAGTGCGGAGTAACTTTGTCCATCCTAGGATAGGATTCAGGGGAGAACGCAACTCATGAGACAAAATCGCCAGAAATTCATCTTTAATCCGGTTGGCGGATTCTGCCTCTTCACGGGCGGCGCGTTCTCGTGCTAAAAGTTGTTCATGCTCCCGTTCTGCCTGTTTGCGTTCGGTGATATCCACAAATGCGCCAATCACGCCGCGCACCTCACCAGAGTCGTGGTACAGGGGAACGGCTTTGCCATAGATGAAGCGCACGGTGCCATCCTCAAAGACAAATTCTATTTCATCAATCACCTCTTGTCCGGTTCTGGCTGCACGCTGCATCGGTAAGTCTTGGGGGAGAAATTCTTGTCCGTTTTTATATTGTTTAAAGGGCAGGGGATAGGAACCATCAACAGGAGTTGCAGTTGTCACTGAACCTAGTGGCATCCGCATTAAATTATACGCCGTCCGGTTAGCCGTCATCTGATGACAGTCAGGATCATGGGCAATCCAAAGCGCCGCTGGGGTAATTTCCATTAAGGTTTCTAACTCTTGCACTCTGGCGTGGGCAAAGGCTTCACTCAGGCGTAAAGCGCCTTCTACCCGCTTGAGTTCAGAAATTTCCATGATGGTGACACCCACTCCCAATAGTTCACCATCGGGTAAGCAAACCGGGAAGTGATTGGCTAAAGCATGGCAATAAATACCCGGTTGAACTTCACCACTAAACTCAAAGTTCAGCCTCGGTTGCCGAGTCTGTAAAATCTGATCCAGCAGGGGGGCAAATTCAGGTGCCATCTGTGGCACAACCTCCCAGAGAGTACGACCTAAATGTTGACTGAGGGGGACGCCATTCATCGTGGCTAAGGCTTCATTGGCATAAAGATAGCGTAAGTCATGGTCAAAAAATGCTATGCCAATGGGGGAACTGGCAATAAAGGCATTGAGAACCGTTTCACTTTTGCGTAGTGCTAACTCGGCTTGTTTACGTTCAGTAATGTCTCGACAGATGGATTGAACGGTGGGCAAACCATCCAGCATAAATAGGGTGGAACTCACTTCAACGGGAATTTGTTGACCCGCTTTGGTACGATGTACTGATTCGACAACCACTCGTTTCTCCTGCAACAATTTCTGGAAACTGACTTGAAGATCGGCTAAGGGGATGTCCAAAATATCCGCAACCGATAAGGTGAGGAGTTCTTGGCGGGTATAGCCTAACCGTTTACAGGCTGGTTCATTCACCTCAATTAATTGTCCCGGTTGATTGTCGGCAGTGAGGGGATAAACGAGTACCCAATCTTCCATGCCATTAAATAAGGTGCTAAAGCGCTGTTCTCTATCCCGTAAGGCGGCTTCTATTTGTTTGAGATCGGTAATATCGTTAATGAAGGCATAGAAGCCTTTGACATGACCTTGCGGATCAATATCTGGGATATACTGGCGACGAACGTAGCGTGATCCTCCATCTTTAAACGGCATCCACATTTCTACGTTGATCGGTTCACCCGCTAAGGCAGCTTCAATATCCCGACTCATGTATTCATAGACTTCTGCCCCCACAAAATCTGCCACCGATTGACCAATTAGATTTTCGGCTGAATGTCCAAACCAAGTGGTAAAGGCGCGATTGACGAAGCGGTAACGGCAATCGGAGTCAACATAAGCAATTAGCGCCGGAACCGCATCTGTAATTAAGCGCAAATCGGTTTCCCGTTGTTTTAGAGTGGCTTCGGTGGCTTTGCGATCGCTAATATCGATGGTGCTACCAATCACACGAATGGGATGTCCTTGATCATCTCGCGTCACCACCAGTCCTTGATCCAAGATATGAATATAGTGGTTGCTTTTGTGCAGAACCCGATATTCGACGCGATAGGAATCCCCCTGACTCAACGCCGTTGCTGTCTCCTGATCTATTCGTTCCCCATCATCAGGATGGATGCGATCGCGCCACCAGTTGAGAGTGGGTTCGGCTTCGCTGAGGGAATAGCCTAAAATGCTGGTGAGTCCATCGGTTCGTTCTACTCGATTCCTGGTAATCTGCCAATCATAAATTAGCGCATTGACTGCCCGGGCAGCGAATTGGAATCGTTCGTTGGCAAGACGTAGGCATTCTTCCTGCTGGCGTAATTCGGCTTCAACCTGTTTTTGGGTGGTGGCGTCGAATAATGTGCCGATTACCCGAATAGCTTTCCCGGTTTGATTCCGCAGAATATAGCCGCGATCTAAAATATGGGCGTAGCTACCATCTGTCTTTTGATACCGATATTCCGCCCCCCAGCGATCGCCTGTACCCGCGAGTGTCTCCTGGAAGTTGGCAACAACCTCTTCGCGATCGTCGGGATGCAGGTGTTCAATCCACCATTCCCAGGAATATGCCGTTGACTCCGGGCGATCGCCTAGGAGTTCCTTGTAGGGTGCGTTCCAGCTAATGATACCTTGTTCTAAGTCACACTCATAAATGGCATCTTTTGTCGCCCGCAGCACCAAAGACAGGCGTTCTTCCGTTTTCTGTAAGCGGGTTTCTACTGTCTGGCGCGTTTCTCGTTCCTGCGCCAGTTGCTGTTCATAATGATTAACCTTGTCGTCCAACTCGCCCACTTGTTGTTGTAATGCCACAACTTGATCAAGAAGGGGGTTGGGTTCCTTGTTTTTTTCCTTCATTAGTTAACTCCTTCTGACCAAACTTGTGATTACTCAAACTCGATGGGAGCATCTTAGTTTAGCAAAAAACACCGGAAGCCCCACACCGTCCCGAAAGGCGGCGCTGGGATGGATAGGTGGGATAATTTGAGGACTTTGAGTCCTCAAATTATCCAAATTACTAAACAACTTCACATAGCCCTCCTCTCTTGCGAATAGATCTTACAGCAGAAGGTTTAACTACTTTGTTTTTCACTCCAGGATAGTTTTTGAGTTTTACGCCAGCGCCTAAATTCTGCATCCCAATCACTTCATAGATAGTTCCTTCAAACAGAACTAAGTCGTGTTGTTTATAGGGATATCGCTTCTTCTTGATAGAGCGGCGTCCAGCGCTTGCCTTGTGAGCGCGATGCTGCCTCAAATTCTCGCCATT
>NZ_JAVJNP010000002.1:0-6974 GCF_040217205.1 Coleofasciculus sp. A1-SPW-01
TTAAGGCTGATATCGAGCGACAATGCCGGGTATCAGCCAAGCGTAAGCGTTAACGGTTATCGACCAAAAGTTACACCGTGGACTTATACCAAGGCAGAATTACTGATGGGTAGGTTTGTCTAGGTTTTTAGAAGCGGTTAATCGAGGAAAAAGGATATGGACTATTGGGGATTAGTAATTCAAAATTTAAACCTAACAAGAAATCTGTAACCGAGGCTATGATCAACTGAGTACCCAGGGACTCTGGGGGAAAGAAATTGGCTGTCAAGTCGGGCTGTCGGGGGCATAGGACCTAGATAAGTGGCGTAGGGCAGCAATGTCTAACAGCGATGTTGGAAACCCACACCATAATCTTTGATTTGGTGTGGGAGGATGTCACATTAAGGTAATCTCAAACCACTAGGGGGTGCTTGTGAATCGTCAGTATAAGGCTCGAATTTATGTTACACTGCGACCTTCTGTATTAGATCCGGCTGGCGTGGCAGTCGAGTCCGGGATTGGGCAACTCGGCATCGCGAATGTTAAGCAGGTACGCATCGGCAAGTATATTGAGTTAATGCTGACGGCGGCGGATGAAAACCAAGCCAGTGAGCAACTGGATCGCATCTGTGACCAACTTTTGGCGAATCCGGTGATTGAAAATTATCGATTTGATTTGGATGAAGTACAGGTACAGTTAGGGGTATCAACATGAAATTTGGTATTGTGGTTTTTCCTGGCTCAAACTGCGATCGCGATGTTGCTTATGTCACCCAGGATTTGCTCAACTGTCCGACTCGGATGGTTTGGCATGAAGAAACGGATATTTCTGATCTGGATGTGGTTGTATTACCCGGTGGCTTTAGTTATGGCGACTACCTGCGCTGCGGCGCGATCGCTCAGTTTTCGCCGATTATGTCCCATGTGATTGCCCACGCCAAACAGGGTAAATTTGTCCTGGGTATCTGTAACGGCTTTCAAGTCTTAACCGAAACCGGGTTATTACCGGGGGCATTAGTCCGGAATCGAGATCTCCATTTTATTTGCGATCGCGTTCCCTTGAAAATAGAACGCACTGACATTCCTTGGACTTCAGCTTACGCCACGGGAGAGATGATCACACTGCCCGTTGCTCACGGTGAAGGACGCTACTACGCCCATACAGACACCCTGAAAGCCCTCGAAGATGGAAATCAGATTGTCTTTCGTTACGCCAATTCCAGTGGTGAAATCGACGAAACCAGCAATCCGAACGGTTCCGTGAACAACATTGCCGGAATATGCGATCGCACGGGTAAAATATTGGGCATGATGCCTCATCCCGAACGGGCATCTGACCCTTTGTTGGGCAGTGTTGATGGCATCAAATTATTTCACGGATTATTAGCGTTCATGAATCAACAGCGACTCCAACCCGTCTAACCAAGTTTCTTTATGCTCTCTGAAATCGTAAATTAAATTCAATACTCCTAAGAAAGCCAGTGACTTCAGACAATCCCAACACCGGCTTGCCCATCAAACCAATCCGCTACCGAGATTGGTTAATTAGCACGAAGATGATTGACAGACGGTTGTGGTTACGGTGGCAACACCCGAATGAAAATTTTGCTCGCTATAGCTATCCAGTCACCGAGCGAGGGTTGACAGATTCCATTCGTTATGCAAGACATCTGATTGATTTGACTATCGAGTTAGAAGAGGCAGAGTCAAAAGCTGCTTCATCACGAGACTAAAGGCGGGGGAACTACGCCAATAGGTTGGGTTTCGACTTCGCTCAACCCAACAGAATCACAAATTCTAAGTAGTCGGATAAAAGAAAACAATACACTCACGCTTATGTATGTAAATAGTCCTCAAACCCTTACCAGAGACAAAGGACAAATGAAGACAATCTCCTCCTGTTAGCCTTTATTCTGTCCACTTAGCTTATCAACGACTGCACCCACTGAAAATCCCTCTCCCTCAGAGGTGGAACAGTCTGCTGTAAATAATCAATCGCTAGGTCTAAAGCAGCTTCCTGGTACACTTGTTTCAAGACCTCAGCTAAATTGACAACAGGTTCTGGGTCTGGTGGCTGCAATGGAAGCAAAAATTGGGGAATGGATTCACGCAGATTAAACGGGTAAAGTTCAGCTTCGGGACGGAGATTCGTTCGACTGACCAAAATGCGGTAATCTGATGGAACTGCCTCTGCCATTGGCATAAATTTTCCCGTCCTCAACAGATCAATTTCAACCAAGTGAGTGGCACTATTTAAAACCTTTTGTCGCTTCTGCAAATACTTCTCTCTCCCTTCACCACCTCGTTTATTTTTAGGTGAGAGGATTTCTACAACCGTTACCACCCGTCCTGTCTTGACTTCCCGAATTTCCAAATACCGTTCAGTGATTTCTTCAGTTAAGGGTATCGTCACCCGAATGGGTTTAGTTACAACCTCAGTTGCTGTTACAGCTACGTTGGGTGCTGTTTCAGGAGTCTTTGGGAAAACCGTTACATCGGGAATACCCACGAGTAAAGCATCCAAGTAAACCCGTTTCTCAATTGCTGCTCGATATTTGGGTACTAATGAGGGATTGAGATAACGTGCCAATTGAAAAATCAGCCAGGAGTGAACCTCTGACCACAAAGCTGGATTTTCCAAATAAGGGTTCATCCCTGGAAAACTTGGTGTCATAATCACAGGACAATGAAACAACAGACGATGGAAACTTGAGTTCGATGCCTCCATACCTCCATACTAGATCTATAGCAAAAGACAGAAAGCATTTATGTTTAGTGAATTACTCAGATGTGAATCATTTCTGTTGCTGAATGAAACTATTCGCCATAAATCGTCACCACAATTTTGCGGCGACGGGGTTTCACATCACATTCTAGGTGAAAGATTTGCTGCCAAGTGCCTAATTCTAACCTGCCATTTTTAAGGGGTACAGTGAGAGAGGGTCCTAGCCAAGTGGCTTGAAGATGAGAATGTCCGTTACCATCATGCCAAGTTTGCTCATGTCCGTAATCTCGACTGGGTGGAATCAGTTTATTTAATAGTTCCGGTAAATCCCGTTCCAATCCTGGTTCAAACTCGATTGTGCCAATGGAGGCGGTACTGCCAATATTAAAGACATGAACCATTCCGGTTTGGATACCAGAGTTTTCGACAATGGCATTGACTTTATCGGTTAAGTCATGCATGTCGCCATTCTTGTCGGTGGCAAGTTGAATGTAATCTTGATGAACAGCCATTATGTTGATGGGGATAACTCTTTTCTATTTAAGCAGGATGAGCGAGAATCGTCATTCGTCTTATGTCATTGGTCATTCGTCTTATGTCATTGGTAAGGAGTTGCGGCTGATGTACACCGTGTAAAATCTAGACTATTCAAGACGAGATAAAATTTAATATTCAATGGAGTTAAACCATGTTATTAGAACTGAATCGAATTACCGTACCACCAGGACAACGAGTGTTGCTCTCCAATATAAGCTGGCAGGAATTTGAGACAATTTTAGCGGATTTAGGCGAACATCGTGCCGCTAGAGTGGCGTATGATAATGGAACCTTGGAAATCATGACACCTTTACCTGAACATGAAAGTCGGAAAGAACTCGTTAGTGATTTACTCAAAGCACTTCTTGAAGAATTAGATATTGAATTTTGCACCTTGGGTTCCACTACATTCAAAAATGAGGCAATGATTAAAGGGATAGAACCGGATAACTGTTTCTATATTCAAAATGAAGCAATCGTTCGAGGTAAAGACCGCCTTGATTTAACGATAGATCCACCTCCCGATTTAGCGTTAGAAATTGATGTCACCTCTCGCACGCATCCGAGTATCTATGAAGCCTTAGGTGTACCTGAACTGTGGCGATTTGAAAAAGGACATTTACAAATTAACGTGCTGCGAGAGGGAAAGTATATTCAGTCGGAAATTAGCCCCAACTTTCCTAACTTTCCACTCATTGACGCGATTCCTCAGTATCTCAACCAATGTCGGACTTTGGGTAGAAATAAAACAATGAAGGCGTTTCGCGCTTGGGTACAAGAGCAAATTTAATTTTCAATTCCATCCCCATTTTATGTAGAGACGTAGCATGCTACGTCTCTACAGGGTTAACTGTCCGTTTGAATCCGTAAGGTTAAACGCACCGTATCCATTAACCATTGGGGTACTCGCCAACTTAAAAGCGATCGCTTAATTACATCAATCACAACGGCTTCATTGAGGCTAGAGGCATCCTCATCCCATAATACCCGCACCACACGCCCCTTACGCACCGGAAACTCAAAGACAAGTTCGCCACAGTATCCCGATGGTAAAATCACCTGTTGCAGGTGTTGCGTGAGTAGAGTCGCACTTGACTTTTCTAATCCGGTAACGCTGAGAACTTGCAGGTTGGTAATGGTTTCATCCAGAACCGGGGGAGATGCGGTAGGAGTGATATCCACATCAGTACAGTTCAGGAGTGGCTGCTGGATGGAATCGCCTACAACCGGAGGAGACGCCCCATTAGTCGTGAGTGAGGGTGGCAAACCAGAATTGCCTCGCGATCGCCTGAATTTGAGTCCGAGGAAACGCATGGGAGATTGATCGAATATTCCTTCATACGATACCCCTTCTGGCACCTCCACGGGGACAGAAACACAAATTCCTTTCCCTTGCGGATCAGTTCGGATTTGTTCACTGACGGCAACAAACGCTGTATAGGGGGCTAAAATCTGATAGGTTAAAGCCGTTTCGATGATTGCCTCAACCTGTGCCTTCTTCTCACAGTGCCACATTTGATTCATCAAATCTTTGATTCGCGCCCGCCCCCACAACTGCGCGATCGCACAATTACCCTCTGAATCCAATCTCAGGTGAAATTCCTGTTCATAACGCTTACCCCCGGTAACGGTTCCGGTAATTTTCAGAATACCCATCTGTTCCGGATAAATCGGAGAAATGCGCCCAAATAAAACTAAGGGTTGTTGGGTAAACAAATCGGGGGGAGTTGTCGGATAAATCATCGCTTCTCCCAGCCCTTGCCACTCAACATTTATATTCGTAAGAACGGGATTATTGATGTGGCGCAAGAATTTTTCAGTGACTTCCTGAGTTGACTCATCCTGACGTACAATTCGTGAGGTTCCTCGCCCTAATTCAGCCATCCGATTTAAGAGAAACCGATTGGGCGAACTGCCAACGCCAAAACTATATAAACGATTTCCGGATTTGAGATACTGTTTGACCTCTGCCAAAATTTCTGATTCATTACCAATATAACCATCCGTAATTAATACAATACTGCGTAAACGTCCTTCGGGTGCAGCGGGGAAATTTAAGACAGCGCGAATTCCATTGAGTAAATAAGTGCCGCCATTTGCCTTTAATTGATTGATATACGTGAGGGCTTTAATCCGATTTTGGGGTGTATTGGCTAAGGGTTTGGCAGACAATTGGGTCGTGATATCAGAAAAATCAAGAATCGTAAACGTATCCTGCGGATTCAAACCCTGGATAAATCGGCGCATCAGTTCCTGAGATTTACGGAACGGATCACCTTTTTGAGATCCTGAAGTATCGATGAGAAAAACGACATCTTTGGGGACAATTTCATGATCGGAATAATCCACAGCCGGAATCAAATAAAGGGCGAAATGACCGCCGCGTGTATCCGATTGCGTCAGTACCGTCGCCTGAGTGCGATCGCCTGCTACTTGATAGCGTAAAATCAGGTCTTTGTTGGGAATGGTGTCCCCTTCCCCTAGGAGTACGCGCACCCCTGTTTCCTCATGTTCCACTTTGATCTGGTGCGAGGGGGAATTAATGTTGGAAATGGGAACCCCAGCGTCAATTTCCACCGTGATTTGAATATCATGTCCAGATCGGGTACTGGGTGGGATAATCGTAGGCATAATCCGTGACGCATCCGCCACGCGATCGCTATCCCCAGTTTCGTCAATGGGAATCCCTGGACAAAATCGGGGTCCTACCACCATCGGGAAAACAAATTCGCATTCACCGCCACTAAATTTCAGCGTATCAGTATA
Source organism: Coleofasciculus sp. A1-SPW-01 (assembly GCF_040217205.1). Lineage (NCBI taxonomy): Bacteria > Bacillati > Cyanobacteriota > Cyanophyceae > Coleofasciculales > Coleofasciculaceae > Coleofasciculus > Coleofasciculus sp. A1-SPW-01. Next base: position 6,008 of record NZ_JAVJNP010000002.1, read on the forward strand.
GCGAATCGTAACATCAATTCGTTCTCCTGGTTTAATATTGGCTAAAGATTGAGTAAAAATATTATCCCGTTCTTGTTCTAATAATCCAGCCGTTCGTCCTTCTTGGCGGGCTTGTTCGTAAATTAGCTGCGCCTCTTCCCGTTTTTTAATCCCCCCTTTAATTATGCGATCGCCCAGTTTAATTTCCATCTCATCCACCACCGCCGCATCTGGCAAAGGGAAGATATAGATAGCTTCTAAGGGTTCCCGGAAGGGATTTTCAAAGGTTTGCGTCACCTCGACGCGGGATAAATTACCCGCCACCTTAGCCAGCACTTGCGTATGCTTTAATGGGAAAACCAAAGCATGTTCCCCCGTTTTGGTGTATAGTCCACCAAGGGGTTTATGAGAGCGAAGCGTTGTATTCATAACCATGAGTACGTTCTTGACCAATGAGGGGCATCTATAATTAATGCTACTGTTGAATTTTGGCGTTTCAGGAGTAGTTGACCCCTTATACTAGCGTTAGGGTTTTTTGTACATCCAAGGAAAATTAACAAATATAAAGAATGAGGGGTGGAGATCGTCATTCGTCCTTTGTAAAGGTTTGAGTTGTAGGGTGGGCTGTGCAACGCCAGACTTGAGAAGTGTGACATTCAACCTAACCCCCCAGCCCGGGAGAATTCAAAACCTCTCTCCTGTAAGGAGAGAGGTTTTCCAGATCCCGATCAAAAGTAAGGTTTATCCGCGACGAAATGATAAAAAAAGCTAAAGTCACGCAGCAGTCGGTGTGCAGTGCGTTAAAATCTATCGCAAGTGAAACAATAACACCATGCTAGCCTGATCTTGTCGCTCTCCCCAAAATAAGCTGTCATGCATTTAAATTGGGTATTAGTAGCGAGTAAGATGCTTGATGTAGCGAGCAAGATGCTTGATGTAGCGAGCAAGATGCTTGATGTAGCGAGCAAGATGCTCGCACTACGGCAAG
>NZ_JAVJNP010000004.1:0-19709 GCF_040217205.1 Coleofasciculus sp. A1-SPW-01
ATCAATCGGGATCGATCTTGGGTTAAAAACCTTTGCCTCTTGCAGCAACCGGGAAAAGATTGATAGTCCAGATTATTCTCTGCTCTACCGCAAGCTAAAGCGCTCTTCAAGGCGGTTATCCAAGCGGCAAAAGGGGAGCAAACGGCGAGAACGGATGCGGGTTAAAGTAGCCAAGCTCAATGCCAAAATCCGGGATAAGCGCAAGGATTTCCTGCATAAGTTATCCACCAAGGTAGTTAACGATAACCAAGTGATTGCCTTAGAGGATTTGAACGTTGGTGGTATGCTTAAAAACCGCAAATTATCACGGGCAATTAGTCAAGCTGGCTGGCATGAATTCCGCTCATTGTGTAAGGGTAAAGCTTGCAAACACAATCGGGATTTTCGAGTCATCGACCGATGGGAACCCACCAGTCAAGTTTGTTCTGAGTGCGGCTACCGATGGGGCAAGTTAGACCTATCGGTGAGGACGATTGTCTGTGTCAATTGTGGCATAGAACACGACCGAGACGATAACGCTTCAGCAAATATAGAAAGAGTCGGGGTAGGGCATACCCACGACGTTAAACGGACGGGGAGCGCGTGTAAGACCTCAGTTGAGGCGGTGTGTGGTGAACCGTCAACCCACCGAGAGTACGTGCAGTTATCGCTGTTCGACTGGTAGGAATCCCCGTGCGTTTTACGCCGGGGAGGATGTCAAAGTCCGAATTCGACTACGATTAAACTCATCTGACTGAATGATCAGAACGGGTCTACGATATCCAGGTTCAGACGCAACAGGTGTTGGCAGATCTGCCCACCAAATTTCACCTCGCTGCATCACCAATTTTCCTCAGATAACGTATGAGCTTGTAGCTGGACAAACAGAGGATCAAGACTGCTGCTTTCATCGGCATAGACTGCATCTAACTGTTGAGTAATCTGATCCTGTTTATGTGCTTGCAAGTAGTCTTGAAGTGCCACCGCATAAAGCTGACTCCGAGATAATCCCATGCGTTTTGCAAATTGTTCCGCTGCGTCAAAAAGCGGATCAGGAATTGAAATGGCTGTTTTCATGATAAGTATAACTATAGTTATACTCGTAGAGTATCGAATTTTTACAACTAGCACAATAGGTGATACTAAAGACCCAACCCCCCTCGTTCCCCCCTTTTTAGATCCCCCTCTTCCCTTTTAGATCCCCCTCCCGTCCCCCTTAAAAAGGGGGAAGCCAGCGGATGCTTCGCTTTTTTGGCACGGGGAAGCCAGAGGATGCTTCGCTTCTGTTGCACGGGAGAGGGGAGTAAGAGAATCCGGTTCCCCTTCTCCCCACGGTGGGAGAAGGGGTTAGGGGATGAGGGGGAAAATGTCGGTATAATTTTAAGGCAAAGCTGTCTTGACCCGTTGATATTCAGCCTCGATGCGAGACAGCATCACCTCGGTTCCTTCAGTTGTTCCCGCCTGTCCTATCTGTTCCAATTCATTGCATAATTGAGATAATGGCATTGCCCCAACCGTCATACAAGCACCCCGTAACTTATGGGCGGTGGCTTGAATCGCGGCGGTGTCTTTTTGGATAACAGCCTCTCGAATCCCTTGCAGGTGGAGGAGTGCAGCTTGACGGAATTTATGCACAATTTCTAACCAAAATTCCTCTGCATCCTCTCCCATTAAGTCTTTTAACTCCTCAAAGGTTTCTGGATCAAGGGGTGAAACCTCTGCTACTGTGGATGCGATCGCGCTTTGTGATTCGCTGTTTTGCCCATTTTCATGAATGGGTGTGATCACAGGGGAGTTGGTTTGTCCCTGATCCGGTTCCTGCTGATACTCGGCTTCAAGTTCAGCAATCAGCGTACTCGCACGAGTTATGAGTTGCTTTAATTCTGCAATAGCCTGTCTATTCATCGTTGGTGGGTTGGTTTGAGGATCGGGTGTTTCACTAGAAGAATAATCTCCCTTTTCTTCCACAAAGGTAGGTTGAGTCAAATGATCGGTTGTCTCACTATCTTTTCTACATCCCCTCTCCTGGGCGTAATACTGCAACGCTTGCACCAGCGCTTTCACTCGTACAGGCTTACTAATATAATCATTCATACCCGCCTCAATACAGGTTTCGCGATCGCCTTTCATCGCATTCGCCGTCATCGCAATAATCCAAGGGTGAGTTGACGAGTTTTGAGTGAATGTCCCTATCTCCCGGATTTCCGCAGAGAATTGCTGACGAATTCGCCGCGTTGTTTCCAACCCATCCATCCCGGGCATTTGCATATCCATAAAGATCACATCGTAATCACAACAACTCACCGCCATCAGCGCCTCTTGTCCACTATTAGCACTATCGGCGCTATATCCTAACCGTTGCAACATTTCACAGGCGACTTGATGATTAACCTCGACATCATCTATCACCAAAATTTTTAACGGTAGGGTTTTACCCAGTTCGGTGTTAAATTGCGGTGGCGATACCTTGGACGGTATCAGCGTTTGTTGTTTACCCGCAATTTGTAGCAAAACCTGATGCAGTTGATTTTGCTTAATTGGCTTATCAATAAAAGCCGCAAATTCCACTCGCCCTTGGTATTCATGACGACTGGGTTTTCCACCCGAACTCAGAATTAATAACGGTAGAGTTTTGCCTTGGGGTAACGCCTGAATTCGTTTCGCTAGCGCCACACCATCCAGTTCCGGCATACGGTAATCTAGGATTGCCAGGTCAAACTGAGGTTCACGATGCAATAGTTTGAGGGCTTGAAATCCTGACTTGGCACAACGAACCACCATTCCCCAAGACTTTGTTTGTAGGGTGAGAATTTGGCGATGCGTCGCATTATCATCCACGATTAATACCCGTAAACCGGTTAACTCAGGTTGGATAAAATCCAACGGTTGAGGGACTGATGAGGGGATTGATAGTGTTTGGATGGTAAAGGAAAATTTAGACCCTTTGCCGACTTTACTTTCCACCCACATCGTACCGCCCATCATTTCACTCAGACGTTTACTAATCACCAACCCTAACCCCGTCCCCCCATATTTCCGGGTGGTGGAACTATCGACCTGGCTAAAGGGTTTAAACAGTCGATTGATCCGATCTGAAGGAATCCCAATTCCTGTATCTCTCACCGTAAATTTAATTTCGTATTGATCGGAAACGTCTAGACATTTTACGGTCAGACCTTCCACGGTCAGACGTTCCGGTGGAACGTCTCTACGATTCTCTGGGCATTTCTTGGCACGGACAGAGACAACGACTTCTCCTTTTTCCGTAAACTTAATCGCATTACTGAGTAAATTTAGCAAGATTTGCCGCAGTCGCGTGACATCTCCTAGAATTGTCGTCGGGGTTGTTGAGTCAAGTTTATAAGCAATATCAATATTTTTTTCCGCCGCTTTTGGTGCGACTAAATCTAAGGTGTCTTCAATACAAGTTCTTAAGTTAAAGACTTCGGCTTCTAACTCCAGTCGGTTGGCTTCAATCTTAGAAAAGTCGAGAATATCATTAATAATGGCAAGTAACGCATCCCCACTGGTGCGAATCGTATTCACAAAATTTTGCTGATTCGGAGATAACCGACTATCTAATAACAATTCGGTCATACCAATAATGCCATTCATCGGTGTGCGAATTTCATGGCTCATTGTTGCCACAAATTCACTTTTAGCTTTGTTGGCGGATTCGGCTTCGACTTTGGCTTGTTTTAATTTGGCTTCGACTTGCTTTCGCCGTTGCAGTTCATCCTGATAATTTTGGATACGTTGGGTTAGTTCGGTGACATCTTGAATCGCGATTAAAGCATAAACCCCATCGCCGATGAGTGCCGGAATTGGCGTAACACTGGTTTCTTGAATTCTTTTCTTATTGTTGGGTTGATCTTTACTAATCAGAGAACCGTGCAGTTGTGACGAAAATACCGCAGGTAAGCGACTCTTGAAGACTTGCTTTAAGCGAGTTTTATATCGCGGTTGATTCACTTGCGGAAAATGTGTGGCTAAGGATGTACCAACGATTTCCGATTTCGGCAGTTTTGTCCAGTTTTCTAAGATATGGTTCCAAAATAAGACGACAAAATCTTGTCGGATAATACACAATCCGATAGGAATCCGGTCAAGGATACTAAAGTGTTGGTTAATGGTTGATAGTTCATGGGTGATGGGTGATGGGTGATAGTTCATGGTTCAGGGTTGATGGTTGATGCCGATCGATCGCATTGTACTCGGTGTCCGATAGTTATTTTTCTCTTATCCGATAAAAAAGAGGCAGTTGGACTCCTGGAAACGGGTTATTTTTTCTGGCGAGAGTTTAATACAGGTGTTACATGAGTACAGATGTAAAGGTTTGCTAAATTTTGTAATTAGAATATAATAGTCAAAGTTAGTTTCGCAATCATACAGCAGCAATCTTGAGAGAGTTGAATGGAAATCGATGAAGATCTCAAGGAATTCTTAGTGGAAGGCTACGAACACCTGAATCAACTCGAAGGGGATTTAGTCGCCTTGGAACAAAGCACCTCAGATGCAGAGGTGATCAACCGGATTTACCGCCATCTGCACACAATTAAAGGGAACAGTGGTTTTCTCGGTTTAGAGAAATTACAGGGAATTACCCATGGGGGAGAAAATTTACTCAGTCGTTTACGGGAAGCGAGGATTCCGGTAACACCAGATATTACCAATGCGTTATTAGAAGTGATCGACGCCATCCGCGATCACTTTGAGAGTCTCGAAACCACTGGCGAAGAAAGTTCACGCGATCGCACGGCTTTATTTAATCAGTTAAATGCATTACCTGTTGAGAATGGGGAGAGGATCAAGGATGAGGAATCCCAATCCAAAACCGAATCTGTAGGGGGACATTCGTACCCAGATCTATCGGTTTTATGCCAAGATCTTAACGAGAAAGCTTCACATCCCCAGGTATCTATTGCTAATTCCCCTTCTGCCAATTCCCATGTATGCCAAGATACCAATCCGCCGGCTTCAGCCAATCCCCAGACATCAAATTCCACTTCCCCCTCACCAATCACCAATAGCGCCATCCGTGTCGATGTTAATCTCCTGGATAAGTTAATGAATCTGGTGGGAGAATTGGTATTATGTCGCAATCAAATTTTAGAATTTGCCAATCAACAAGCGGTGATCGCTGAACATGATGATGCGTTTAAATCAGCATCGGGACGATTAAATTTAGTTACCTCCGAATTGCAAGAAGGGGTCATGAAAACCCGGATGCAACCGATTCGCACAATTTGGAGTAAATTCCCCCGTGTCGTGCGCGATCTGGCGGTGAATTTAAACAAGCAAGTGCAATTAGAAATGGAGGGAGAAGAGACAGAATTAGACAAAACCTTAATCGAAGCGATCGCGAATCCCCTCACCCATCTTGTCCGCAATTGTCTGGATCATGGTTTAGACACCCCAGACATGAGGATAGCCGCCGGAAAATCTCAAGTAGGGCGCTTGTTACTTCGCGCCTATCACGAAAGCGGACACGTTAATATTGAAGTGTCTGATGATGGCAAAGGAATTGATCTCGAAAACCTGAAACAAAAGGCGCTACAACAGGGAATAATTACGCCAACACAAGCCCTGCACATGACCGAACAGGAAGCGCTTCACCTCATCTTTTTACCCAGTTTGTCCACCGCCGAAACTGTAACTAATATTTCCGGACGGGGTGTAGGAATGGATGTCGTTCGGGCGAATATTGAGAGGATTAGTGGCACAATTGATGTCGAAAGTCGGTTGGGTCAAGGAACAAGTTTTAAACTTAAAATTCCGCTAACTTTGGCGATTATCCCGACATTAATTATTACCAGTGGCGGCGATCGCTACGCCATTCCCCAAGTGAATCTGTTAGAACTGGTACGGTTAGATCGCGAACAAGCTGAACAGCGGATCGAATGGTTTCATGGAACACCCGTCTATCGGTTACGGGGGAATTTATTACCCTTGGTTTACTTAAATCAGGTGTTGCAACTGGAAAATAATACCAGAGTGCAGGAGTCTAGCGGTATAGGGAAAACCTCGAATGCCAAGAAGCAAAGTTTAATTCCTGAACAAGAGGATGAAACGATTAACATTGTTGTGGTTCAAGCCACTGAGAAACCCTTTGGGTTAGTTGTGGATATGATTAACGATACCCAAGAAATCGTAGTTAAACCCTTAGGAAAACCACTAAAATCCCTAGCTTGTTTTGCTGGGGCGACAATTATGGGGGATGGGAAAGTGGTATTGATTTTAGATGTCCAGGGTTTGGCACAAAAAACGCTGATTACCTCTCCGGAAAAGGAAAAAGCCTTAGTGAATGAGGACAGTCAATCGGTGAATTCTGCCGCTATTCCCCAGCAGCTTTTAGTCTTCCACGCCGCCAATCAGCGACGTTTGGCAATTCCTTTGTCTAAGGTATCGCGCCTGGAAGAATTTCCCCGCGATCGCATCGAATATTTGGGCGATCAAGAGGTGATTCAATATCGCCAGCATATCATGCCGCTGATTCATTTGTCGGCTGTTTTGAGCAACGGTTATTCAGAGTTTCAGGTGCGCGATCGCCAATCGGAAATTAGTGAGGATAAACAATCCGTGATTGTTGTTTCTTTGCAGGGAGATAAACAAGTGGGGTTGGTGGTGGATCAGGTTCTGGATATTGTTGAACAAGGTATTAATATTAAAGGGGTATCTTCACAAAAGGTAATTCTCTGTTCAGCGGTGATTCAGGGTAAAGTTACTGAAATTATTGATGTTCATGCTTTGATTGAGCAGGGTTTATCAGTGGTTAAGCCGATGTTAGTTTAGGTTTAATTAAATGGGTTATTTACGAGTACAAATGACGAACTATAAATGACAAAGACGACTCAATTATGTACCTTTTTTCTCGATAATCTTTTCTTAGGGATTGAGTAGAAAATGTTCAAGAAATATTACGTCATCAAGAGATGACGCGGGTTCCCCTGGCGCCTCCGGTTGTGGCGGGTTTAATTAATTTACGTGGACAAATTGTGACGGCGATTGATTTACGACGGCGATTGGAGTTGAAGCCACGGGCTTATGATCCGTTACCGATTAATATAATTGTCCGAACTCCTGATGAGACGGTGAGTTTGTTGGTGGATGAAATTGGCGATGTTTTGGATGTATCCGATGACGATTTTGAACGTCCTCCGGATACGTTTAGGGGAGAGGTGCGAGAGTTGATTCGCGGTTCTTATAAGTTACAAAATCAATTATTGCTGTTTCTGAATGTGGATAAGGTTTTTGATTTTACGGTGATGGATTAAGATTTTTTAACGCAGAGGGGCGCAGAGGTTGGCGCAGAGGGGCGCAGAGGGGGTTAGAGGTTGGGGTGCTGTGGTTATGTTTAGGCTTTTGAGGTGGTGAGTTTTTTTGTGGATGAATTTGGCTTGGTTGATTTTACGGTGATGGATTAAGATTTTTTAACGCAGAGGGGCGCAGAGGTTGGCGCAGAGGGGCGCAGAGGGGGTTAGAGGATGGGGTGCTGTGATTATGTGTATGCTTTTGAGGTGGATTGATGGGCAAGAAAGAAGGGAAGTCTGTGGCGTTTGCTAATGTTAAAGGGGGAACGGGGAAAACCACGACTTGTGTGAATGTGGCGGGGTATTTGGCTAAACGGGGAAATCAAGTTTTAGTGGTGGATTTTGATCCTCAAGGGAATGCGACATCAGGATTGGGGATTGATGGTAGATGTTTACAATATTCGATGTATGATGCTTTTTTAAGTCAATGTCAGGGGTATAGTGGTGTTCCAATTACTAAGGTTATTTTAGAAACGGATATTGAGAATCTTCATATCGCCCCTTCTGTCTTAAATCTAGGGGTTGCACCAATGCTGTTGCAAGATACGAAAGATAAAACGAGGATATTGCAGCGAATTTTAGAGCCGGTTCAGCGGTTTTATGACTATATTTTGATTGATGTTCCTTCGGATGCTGGATTGTTTCTTTTTAATAGTTTGAGGGCAACTCATCACATTGTAGTACCGATTGATCCGGGGATTTTCTCTTGGGAATCTCTGGAAGATTTAAAAGCCTATTGCTGTGATTTAGTCCAGAATAAAGGACATAGGATTAAAGACTGGACAATTGTTTTAAATAAAACAGTTAGTCAAACCAGTCAATCCCGGAAATCCAGCCAGTTAAATCCGTCTGATGAAATTGAGTCAAGTCTCCAGGAACGTTCAGATCCTGTGTTTGTGGTTCCCTATTCGGTTTTAGTTTATCGATCGCAGCAAGAAGGATTACCCATTTCTCACTATACAAACAAAGCCAGCAAAATTGGCAAAGCTTACGCCGCGATCGCGACTCATTTAACCCGTGTATCCAACTTTACCGAAATACCAGATAAAGAACCGAGTTTTTAGGGTCAAGGTGTTCCCTATTCCCTAACAAATGACCAATGACCAATGACCAATGACCAATGACCAATGACCAATGACCAATGACAAATTCCGACTTTAATTATATTCGCAAATTGGTGCGCGATCGCACAGGTGTAGTTCTCTCTGAGGATAAACAGTATTTGGTGGAGTCTCGTCTAATTGGTTTAGCCAAACAGGTTGGGGCAAATTCAGTCAAGAGTTTAGTGGCGCAACTGCAACAAAAGCCGTTTCATCCGCTTTGTCAATCCGTTGTCGAAGCAATGATGACCACTGAAACTTTTTTCTTTCGAGACGATAACCCATTTCAGGCGTTAAAAAATGCTATAATACCCGAACTCATTCAACAACGACAAACCGAACGCCATCTAACCATTTGGTGCGCTGCTTGTTCCAGTGGACAAGAACCCTATAGTATTGCTATGTTGCTGCGCGAGCATTTTCCTGCACTTACCACTTGGAGAGTGCAATTAATCGCCAGCGATATCTCAGATGTAATGCTCAATCGCGCCCGTTCTGGATATTACCATCCCCATGAAATGAATCGTGGCTTACCGTTAAATTTGCGACAGAAATACTTTGAACCAAAGGGTCAAGGATGGACAATTAAACCCGACATTCACCAGATGGTGGAGTTTCGCCCAATTAATTTAACCGAAACGGTTTTACCCTTATCCCAGGTGGATATTATTTTCCTGAGGAACTTTTTAATCTATTTCGATATCGAAACAAAGCAAGAAATATTAGCTCGGTTACGGCGGGTATTACAACCCGATGGCTATTTATTTCTCGGCGGTGGGGAGACAACAGTCAACTTAGATAATGCCTTTGAACCCGTACAATTTGATAACGCGGTGTGTTACAAATTGCGAGGGAATGAAGAATGACCAATGACCAATGACCAATGACCAATGATGCTCCCCACCGTTAACTTTAATTGTCCCCACCTAATTTAGTTCAATCCTCTGCTTTAACAAAAACACCTAAACCAAAATCACAAGTGCTGTTCCTTGAAGAACATTTACTCATTTTGACATTAATCTCATACCTATCCTCGGCTGGAGGAACAAAAGGGACAACCGCGACAGCATAATCGGTCATATCAGAGGCGACAACATTGCCTTGCATATCTTCGACGATGATATCAACATCCTCACAACTCTTATTACAAACAGCAACAAAACTGTACTCTCGACTGGACGATAAAAATACAGTCTTTGGTGCTTGCGCCCCTCTAGAGAGTCTGGCTACCGTTCGCGGAAAGACCAATTGATACCCCTCCTTGTCTTGAGCTTCAATTACCGCTCGAATTTGAGCTTCGACTTCTTGCTCCGATTCGTTTAGGGGTCTAGCTGTAGCAGCAATCTGAAGTGTCGTCACTGAAAACAGCATTAGGGTAGATACAAGTAAGCGTTGAACAATCTTCATGGCAATAAGGGTATAGTATGAAGCCCAAATCGATTATTGTACACCGTCGGTTCGCGATCGCCTATTCTTCGGTTCGGTTCAACTCCTCAAAAGACCCATGATTAATGACGACTAAGACTCGTCCTCCACAGGCAAAAACTCCTTGGTTTCCGGTGAATATTCCCAAGCAACTCCGTCTGGATCTTTACTTTGACTCCATTGGGCAAAATCCGGATCAGATTTGCGCTTGCCGATCGTACTCGAATGAACATCAAGTCGTTTGGCTAATTCTGCCTGAATCAAAGCCTGACCCTCTTTTTCCTCAGTTTGCTCAGATTGAGGTGATGGCTTCTCCGGCGAGGATTCAAGTTTTTCCTGAATGTCCGCTTCCTCAGTCTCAGACTCCCAAGCACTGGACTTATCCTCAATCTCATCCTCTATCTCATCCTCTTCATCCTCCATCAGCCATTGAACCAGCTTTGGCGCTTGATTGGTCAAGGATTCAGACTCTTGTTCCGGTAGCGGTTCACTACTGTCAAAGATACTTCCCAGTGCATTAGCCGTAAGAAAGTAATAGACAATCCCTTTATCCTCGTAGTCTCGACGCTTCGCCCCAAATTCTTCTGCCTTTCTATCCAAATATCGTTGGGCGGCGGTTCCAGAGATGTTCGCTTTCATTGATAAGTCTAGGGGAGTCAAGCACCCCTGATTATCTTTGATTAGTTGATTGAAAAAAGGATTAACTTGCTTACTCCATTGCAGCCACCGATACTGCTGCCAAATTTTCAACAGAATAATCACAACCAAAAGCGCAAGCAGATAGGGCCACGTTTTAAACAACAGGACGAATACAAACGCGATCGGGAGTAGGAGAATTAGAATCCCTGTAGTACTGCTATCAATTACTTTTCCGGTCATATCCCTGCTTGCAATTTTCTCTTGAGCGTAAGCGAATTACGGTAACGATGGCATTTCCTTGACTGACAGCCCAGCCTTAGCTGGCTCTAGCCTAACTTAAGCCGTTGATTGGCATGTTGCCTATCTCAACAGTTTACGGGTTCTTGAGCCAGGTTGGTCAGCGAGAGGCGTTTTAACATCGCTGCCCGTGCTTGCTTTGCTAACGTATCATCTAGGGGCGTCAAAGTGATAGGGGTTTGGTACTTTTGTTTTAATCCGGTTTGGATCAGCCAATCGGCGATAAAGGGATTCTTGGGTAAAAGTGGACCATGGGAGTAGGTCGCGATCGCGTTTCGATAAAATGCCCCTTCCATGCCATCCTCACCGTTATTCCCGTAGCCTTTCACCACCTTACCCAGGGGGGAGACATCCCCCAAATAGGTACGCCCGCCATGATTTTCAAAGCCAATCACAATCGGCTTACGTCCCAGCATCTGTTCTAAGTCTTGGGCGAGGGGAGAGGCGGTTAACTCGAAGACGACATTGCCAATACAGCGACGGGCATTAGGTCCGGGATGCTTACTGACAAAATCCAATAACCCTAATCCTTCAATCCGTTGACCTAAAGCGGGTTCGTAATAGTGACCCAACAGTTGCGGGGAACCGCAGGTAAACACTCCAGGGGTTCCGGTTTCTAGTTTCTCTCGCAAGGTATCCGCCTTTGCCCCCCGCAAGTCCCGCATGACTATTTCCTGCTGTCGGTCTTGGGCGCCACCCCCCATAAACACATCAACTTGGTGGAATTGCTCAGCCGAGGTTTGCTGGTCGAGGGGTAGGACATTCACCCGAATCCCCCGCCATTGAGCGCGTTGTTGCAGGCAGATCACATTACCGCGATCGCCGTAGGTACTCATTAGAGTCGGGTATAGCCAGCCAATCGTTAGTTCTAGGTGTTCGGGATTCATCGTTTTTGCTTACTCTCTATCTAAGTTTTACAGGCTGACTAGAGGGAAAACGGAAAGAAGTCCTGTAGAGACGGGTTAGACGGGTTTAGCCACAATCGTAGAGACGGGTTTAGGGACTGTAGGGGCGGGTTTAGGGACTAAATTCACCTATTCACCGATAAATGAACAACAAAACCCGCCCTCCTCACCGATAACAGTTCAACCCAACCCCCCTGGCAAATCATAAAATCAGCCTCTAAAAATACCATTTCTTATACTTTTTGTCAAAAAAAGGTTTTGATTTTTACAAAAATACATGCATCGAACCCCAACGGGCTTGAGTCGGAGGAGTAGCGCTTTTTGACGCAAACTCAAGGGGTTCAGCTTACGATCAGGCGACTTTCCCTAAAAACGCACATAAAAAACACCCATTATTAGTATAGACAAATCGCTGAATCCACGCAATTTCGTTGCTTATTGCAAATAATTCTCACAGTTTTTTTGCCCGTTAAGCTCTGTTAAGCAACAAATATTAAATCAAATCTCACGCTCGTTAAAAGTTTTAGTTATACTTGTCCCTGACAGGTTCCCCATGCTGAATAAGCAGAGGTAAAAATGAAGGTGAACATGAACTTAGCATCACTTTATGAGGTTGAATATGACCAATGGTTAGCGCGAACCATTAGTTTGTTAAAAGAAAACCGATTCAATGAGTTGGACAAAGACCATTTAATTGAGGAGTTGGAAGACTTGAGTCGGCGCGAGAAAAAAACAGTTGAACGGTTTCTAGAACAGATTATCCGACATTTGCTACTTTGGCAATATTGGACAGCCGAACATGATTATAATGCCAATCATTGGCAAGCCGAAATTATGAGTTTTAGAACCCAAATCAATGAAGATTTAACCCAAAATTTACGAAATCACCTCCAGGAAAACCAAGTAAAAATTCATGGAAAAGCATTAAATTACGTGAAACAAAAGACTGGATATGAGGTGAATTTTCCCGAAAACTGCCCTTATACCCTCGACCAATTATTAGAGATAAACTGGCTACCCGAAAAAAGCTAAAATCGCTGGTTTTGTCGGATGCGTTAATGACCAATGACAACTCACAAAATCTGCCGCCCGGTCAGCAATCCCCGCACTTCTAACATGGCGGAATAAGTGGGTAAAATATGCAACGTTTCATCGGCTGGTGTATGCGCCAATGCCGTCTTAATCGCCTCCTGTAAATCCTCTTTAATAATTAACTCACAAGGATGTTCTGAATCGGATTGAGAATACTTCAGGCGTAATGCCATATCATAAACGCGATCGCCACTCACCACAATCGTCCCGCCTAACGCCACCAGCTTCTCGGTATCCACGTCCCAAATCCAAGACACATCCGTCCCATCGGGGGTTCGGTCATTCAACACGACTAACTTGGTCGAGGCTCCCCCCTGTTTTTGGATATCATGCACCGCCCGGATGGTTTCATTCATCCCTACCGGATTTTTCGATAACAGAATCCGCACCTTCTTCCCCTGAACCACCAATTCCTCAGCACGTCCAAATGCAGCCTTAAAGGTTTTAACCGTGTCGTAAATGTCCGCCCGCTCAATCCCCAATTCCTCTGCCACTAATCCAGCGGCAAGGGTATTATATTTGTTATAAATACCAATTAAGATTTGGGGCCACTCCTGACTATTTACCGCTAAGGAACTCTTACTAAAGCCACAACTCGCACAGTGATAATCCCCTAAATGAGACAAGTAAACCCCTTTATAATCCAAGGGATAACCGCAACTGGGACAGTAAATCGAGTCTACGGCATGGGGAATTTCTTCCAAATAGCGCTCCGGTTCATTCAGACCGAAAAATCGCACCGTTTGCGATAACTGTTGACCCAAATGACACAGTGTCGGATCATCAGCATTCAAAATCACCCGAATTTGAGCAGGAAGCGGTGCGATCGCCTTCAGCCAGCGCTGACTAATTGTATCTACTTCCCCATAGCGATCCAGTTGATCTCGAAACAGATTTAAACCCAAAATCACCTGAGGCTGACAATCCTGCAACAGCAACGGCAATATATTTTCATCCACTTCTAAAATGGCGTAATCGGCATCCAGCAAACCCACCACATTGGTATGCTCCATCAACGCCGTCACCAACCCATTAATCAAATTCGCACCCGTGGCATTATGCGCCACTCGCCACCCCTGACGCTCTAACAGCGTTCGCAACAATAGAGCCGTCGTGGTTTTGCCATTCGTCCCTACAATCAGAATCACCCCACGCCGTACCTGTGCCAAAAGCAACGGCAAAGCATGGGGTTGAATTCTGCGGGCGATCGACCCTGGCAATACACTCGCTGCCCCTAAACGGAATCCCCGCACCAACGAGGTAACGCTTTTAGCCGCGCCTACCGATAAACTCAGACGCACTTGATCTAGCACTGATTGACTCACATCCACACTCCTCCCAGACGGGGCAGCTTCTCGGTTCACTGAGCTTATACTAGGTTATTTACTCAGCCATCTATAGCTCGTCAGCATAATATTCTACCTATATGAGTAAGTTTGTAGTTGCGCTTTAGCGCCATAAACGTCTGCATCGCACACTATAAACCTTTCACTCCAACCTTGGTCAGGGCGGGTTTAGTCGCATCTGGTAGGGAAGCAACGATAATCGTGAAACCCGCCCCTGCACAGACGCCATGTCCTCGATGGTAGCGAAGAGTCAAAACTATTTCACCGAGTCATGATGCTGTTGCACCACTTGAACCAATCGACCCCCGCAATTTAAAATATCATCGGCTAACTGAACAATCCACAGATTTGGCAGGGCTTGAGGTCTAACGGCTAAAACATTGGCAAGGGCATCTTCCTCTCTACCCACGCCCAATAACTCAGTACAAACAATCAACGCCACCGCCGCCGAACGACTCACTCCGGATTGACAATGGATGAGTAAATCCCCCTGGTTCGACGAAATTAAATTGGTAAATTCGATAATTTGCAGGATATGCTCTGCTGTGGGCAAGACATATTCGGGATCATCATGGGGCATATCAATATCATCAAACTCTAATCGCAAATGGTGAGGAATGCGAGTATAACCCGGAGGCGGAGCAACCCCCGGAGAACCAATGGAAATCAGATAGTGAATGGATGACCCTGGCGTTTTTGACCAGAGATATTCACTGGCTTCACTAAATGAACCAATCCAGAGTTTAGGTAAACCCGGAATTTGAATAGAACTTGCCGTCATTGCTGAGGTATCCTGGACGTCGCGATTCATCACCCCCTTGAGTTTTTCAATCACCGCCGCTGCTCTATCTCGAACATAAGCATCTTCATCATTAAGCGCTTGTCGAATACCCGCTATCACTGTTGGTGTGCCAATATTTCCCAAGGCTTCCACCACTCGTGTGCGGACAAAGACATCTCCATCGCTAAGTGACTGTAAAATTCCCGCAATGGCAGTTTCAGTGCCAATTTCACCTAATACGGCCACAGACGCCGCCCGAACTTCTAAGACAGGATGATAAAGCCCTTCCAGGAGAATAGAAACCGCGTCTTCGCTCGCCAGATTTCCTAAGGCATAGACGGCTTTGGTGTGAATATAAAAGTCTGGGTCATAGAGTGCCCGTTTTAAGTCTTCGAGTGCGGCATCACTTCTGAGTTGTCCTAACGCCCATGTCGCTCTACCGCGAACATAGTGATCCTCATCTTCCCGCAAAACCTGTAGGAGTGGGTCAATTGCCACAGGATTGGCGATACGTCCCAACGCCGTCGCCGCCCGCCAACGGACTTGAGCATCCTCATGGTTTAGGGCGTCCAAGAGTCCCGTAACTGCCTGTTCACTACCGATTTCCCCTAATGCCCATGTTGCCCACTTTCGCACCTGCGGCGATGAATCTCCCAATGCTGCAAGTAAATGAGTCACTACCACATCACTACCAATTTGTGCCAGTCCCCACGCCGCCCAAGCCTGTACGCTATTATCGTCCTGGTTGAGTCCTTGCAGGAAAACTGGAATCGATTGTTCTGAGCGCATTCGGGCTAAGGAGCGAATTTTATGCGCGACTGAAGCATTATCAGGGTTAGTCATTAAATAAGTCACAAGTCAAACGTCAAAAGTTAAAAGTCATTTGTCATTTGTCATTCGTAATTCGTCATTTGTCATACTCGCTCCCTTGAGAAGCAAGCTACGTTTATGTAAGGGGTTGAGGAACATTTACAGAACTTAACATAGTTCGGTTTTTTTCCACCGACCTACTGAGTCCGTTGTCAGTTATTATGGACAAAAAATCCGACTGTGAAAGAAGTAATCGAAAGACGCCATAGCGGAACTCAGCTATACGTCAACAAAAACTGGATTTGCGATCGCGGCACTGCCAGAGGCAATGGCGATTAGGTCATTCGCGTCTACGCCTTTGAGACGGGCTAATGTTTCATCACCAGAACTGATCAGAGCATGACCCTTATTCCCACCGCTTCCCTGAGTGATGGTCAGCTCTTCAAAGGTCAGTCCATTGGCTAACCCCAAAAAATCTTCACCCAGATGAAAATCTATTATTGTATCAGTTCCTTCGCCAAGGGCAAGCACAAACGTATCACTACCCTGTCCCCCAGAGAAATCGTCTCCCGTGAGAGTGTCATCCCCTAAACCGCCCCAAAGTAGGTCATCGCCGTCATCACCCCAAATTCGGTCATGATCATCGCCGCCATAGAGGAAATCATTTCCACCCTTACCGCCAATCCGATCATTCCCTTTACCACCATAAATGATGTCATCACCGCCAACCATACCACCAGAGGAACGGTGGTTAAAGTCACCGCGCAGGATATCATTACCCTCTTTGCCGTAAATAATATCATTGCCTAAACAGCCAGCGATGATATCTTTATCCGCACTACCTTGTAGATGGTCATCTGATGCACTACATTTAAGCGGGGACTGATTATCTGTAGTCGTTGGCTCAGATTCGGGTTCAGATGTCAATTCTGATGTCGAAGTTTGAGTATTAGGGGTTGAGTCTATTTCTGTATTTGAGTCACTCGGAGTTTGAGTATCAGTCTTTGAGTCTGTTTCTGTCGTTGAGTCACTCGGAGTTTGAGTATCAGTCTTTGAGTCCGATTCGGACGTTGGTTCAGGTGTCGGAATTAATTCATCTGTATCCAGGTCAAGTTTGATATTTTCTGACCCAATCGTCACCTGACGAGTTTCAGTATCTGTCTGTCCATCATCGTCCCAGTCGCCAGCAAAGGTCACTTGGTAGGTTCCAGTGGACAACTGCATTTGATAACCACCTGCGTTCCAAGTCGTCGTTGTGAAACGTTCGTTAGTTGTAGTGTTAACGGCTGTGACATTAATTCCGCCCAGTCCTTCACCGACGCTATAAAATTGATCATCTGTAATCTGGTCGTCAAAAACAACTCCCATTAACCAGGAATTGCCAAAATTGAAGCGATTGCCAAAGTTCTGGGTGATGACCAGTGATCCAACCTGGGTAGCTGGGTCATTTTCGGGAATAATCGAAAGACCCACTTCCCGAAAATTCGAGTTCATAATATTATTGCGGTGACCATGGGACGCTTGTATCCCGGTTGAAGTGAAGCCCCAATCAATGGCAAAACCTGCATGTCCATGAAAAACGGAGTCAGCATACGTATAGACATTCTCACCCACAGTAGACCAGTTATAGCCAGTATTAGCAATCCGCTGACTCAAATTCAATTCCCCAGGTAACTGATGGGACTGGGTATCTTCTTGGATCATCAACTGATTATGGTTTTGCGCCGCCTCTTGGAGTTGATCTGACCAAGCTAAGGGTTGAACGGGTTGGAGATTCGCCCATTGAGTTTGCAATACATCCAGATCAACATTAAAGTAGTCCAACGCGAAGTTAACATCAGCATCGGCTGAATTAATTAATAAATCAAGTTCGCCGACTGGGTTGAGCCTCATCCGGTTGATCAACTCCAGCATTTCCTGTTCTTGGACGGTAGGTTGAGAGGGATTGGATTGTTGAGGTTGCATCGGTAGTACCCTGAAGTGTGGTTGTTAACTCCAGTCTCAACAACCGATGATTGCGATCGCGTTTTCGCTAGGTTTTCGTTATGTGTGCGTAACTTTACTTGTTTCCTGTTTCCTAGTTAGCATTGACTTTATTGCGCTGGCATGATATTGATGCGGTTCAGTTTGGGCGATCGCTTGAACTCCTCAGCCAATCAGGGATAATCAGAAACAGGGAATTTCATCTAAACTAACGTTGTAACTGTAATATGACCTTTGACTCATTGCCTGTTCTTAGTCAACATCCAACCAATCGCTATTCTTACAAACGTCTTATTGCCCAATGTTTGGTCACTCTGATTGCTGTCCTTGGCTGTTTGCTGCTATCAACACCATCAGCCCTAGCCGAACTCAATGATGACCACTTTGACGGCAATATCTTTGCCCTCTATGCAGGGAATGGTTCCCTAGTCCCGCCGCGTGTCACTCTGGCAGACTCCATAAAAGCACATAAACCAGCCTTGCTGGTGTTCTATATCGATGACAGTAAAGACTGTAAGCAGTTTTCCACCGTGGTGTCCCAGCTACAAGCGCCTTATGGACGGGCGGCGAGTTTTATCCCCATTAGCGCGGATACTCTGTACGACAAACCAAGTGATGACCCAATGAAACCGGGCTACTATTATGAAGGATTAGTCCCCCAAACCGTTCTCATTGACCAAGAGGGTGAGGTTCGGTTGAATGAAACGGGACAAGTCAGCTACGAAAAAGTCGATGATGTCTTTCGGGAGGTTTTTGACTTACTTCCCCGTTCTGAATCACTAGATTTAAAACGGCGATCGGTTAACGAGATTAATACGGAATTAAGCCAAGATTGACGATACCAAGGAGTTTGGGGAAAAGTATCCAAAATATGCAAGTATAAAGTAAGTCAACTTGTGGCAGAGTGCATATCTCAATTTTCCCCTGCCCCTCCGCACCCTGGCACTCCTGCCCCTCTACACTCCTGCTGCCCCAATCAACTACGATCGCACATCTGATGTCACGGGTCTACAGCACCGAGGAACTGATCCAAATTCTGGCAGAGGAACGTCGCGCCTGTATGAATGGTCAGCGTCTGAATCTAGCCGCTTCTGCATCGGGTAATCCGGTGATTGACCGATTTCTTCAATCTGAAGGGATTCAAAAATTTAGTGCTTATCGGGATTTTAAAGCAGCAGTTCACCACTACCAGCGACAACATCAGGTTTCAGGTATTGTCTGGCGACAGTTAACCCTCAACGGCATAACCTTGCGTTATCCGACGGTGCATGATCAGTTAGTGGCGTTAACTCGTGACGTAGAAATAATCAAAGCGGCTAAACCTTCAATCTTGGAGTTTTGGCAACAGGTGACTCCGGGTATGGACTTGTACCTGAGTATCCGCCTTGGCAAAGACTATCGCCAAATTCAGCCTGACGATGTGGACGCGATCGCATCGAGAACCGAATGGGTTAACCTTTTACATTATGGGAATTCCCAGATTCTGGAAATCATCCTTCAGCTTGGCTGGGGTAAGCCGGAAGAAGCCTCTTACCGCCGGGGGTGGCCCGCCTCAGGTAGCGAATACGTTCATGCGGTTCCCCTCGGTCAGCGTCCCATTTGTTAAGAGTTTAAACCCTTAAATAGTGAAGGATTCAAGCAATTCTGACGATGGTTGGGGGGTCTAGGTATAGATTCATTCCAAGAAAGGGGGAATGCATAGTGCGATCGCACAAACACTATTTTATTGATCGTAGCTGATTTACTGAGATAGATGATCAGGGTAAGCTGATGCTAAAGACGCGATCGCAAGCTAGTTCAGCCTAGCCCCATACCTCTCATAAAAACCTGAATATCTTGCATCAACTTCTGGCTACAAATCGCTAATTTTTCTGATAATTGCACGACTAGATCAGGATTGAGATTATGAGCATAGTTACTTCTGACAACGTGGCGAAAGCGTCGGGAGCATCCCATTTTGGCAAATAGCCGGGAAAGGTCGATTTTTAATTCGCGGTTATTACTCGCGAATTAAATCTCCGTGTATACTTGAACGACTCAAG
>NZ_JAVJNP010000010.1:0-64112 GCF_040217205.1 Coleofasciculus sp. A1-SPW-01
CGGCGGGAAATGTCAGTAGTGAGACGGTTAAGCGTTACATTGAAAATCAGAAGACCAGATAGTTTGGTCATCTCCGTACCTCCGATGACCCGCCTTATATCCCACACCTAAAAGGATGTGGGTTTTACGGCGTTTCTATAATTTTGGTTTGTCATGTGATAACTCGGACACCAGAAAAAAAACTTCCTTCCAGTGAGACTCAATAATATGTGTAGCTAAATTTTCCCAATCAGCCTGCTTACAAAACAACGTTGCCACCAGATACTCTTGAAATGTCAGATGAGAAAACGACCAAACCTTCTGACTTCGCTCAATCAACAACCCATGCTGCGCTTCAATCGCCTTCAATACCGCCCGACTATCTCGCTGTCCAGTGTCCAGAAACTCAGCAATATACTGCTCTAACTCCTCCTGCTCAAACAACACATATTGCTCTTGCTCAAACTTCTTCACCGCCAAATAGCTCAATAGTTCCAGCTTTCGCTCTAACGACAAATCCCGATAAATTTCATCCCGCTCAATCTCCCGCGATTTATCCCACTTCTCCAGCAGTAACTCCAACCCCTCCTGATAAAGCTGGGAACGCTTCGAGTAAAACTTCCCCGTATGGTGAAACACCAGACAAGTCAAACTCAGCAAAATCGGCGTAATCGCTAACTCCCGAATTGGTGTATTCTCCTCTAAAAAAAGCTGTTCCAGAAACTCCCGCGCCTTTGCCAATCCCGCCGACTCATCCCGCACTACCGCTTTAAACCAATGTTCCGCAAACGCCTCTACCTGATCTTTATTAAAATCCGCCACCTCCACATAATCAAACCGCTCAAATCGTGATTCCTGGCTTGGGATTCGACAGGTTACAATGACCTGCACCTGCGGATAAGTACGAGCAAACTGTTTGATTTGCTTCGTGATGTTCTTCCCATTCTCCTCCGTTACCTCATCCAATCCATCCAGCAGAACCAGCGCTCTACCTTGCTTCAGAACTAATTGAGTTTCGGTATTCGATAACTGCCAGAATTGCTCTAGATAACGTTCTAGCGAATAGGCAAATTCCCGCCCATCGTCTACAAACTCTCGCAGTTTAATCAATACGGGAATCCGGTGCGCTTGTAAATTTCCCTGATTACACTCCGTCACCACTCGCTGCAAATAGGTTGTTTTCCCTGAACCGGGTTTACCCACTACCATCAGGTTGGTATTCTTCGCCAACACCTCCAATCCTGACACCCGTTTCCGTTCTTTACCCAAGCCAATGCGATCTAAACTACGATAGCTGGGATTCTCCTTAGAATCCTGCAACAAGTCCTGCAATTCTGACCGATGACTACTGCTCAATTTCTCCAGAATATTGACATCCACAAACAAATCACCCAATGGCACCCAATGATCCACGCCCCAAAGCGGTATTGTGCCATGTAAGGATTGGATGTCATCATGGAGACGCGATCGCACGTTTTCCACGAGAGCATCAATATCAGACGTATCCGTTACTCGCTCAGAATGCCATCCTAAATCAATCCGAGGACGCAGTTTATCGATACGTTGTTGTCTATCGATACCAGAGTGCGATCGCACACACTCCAACAATGCCCAAAGTGGTTGTTTCCCCGGTGCAATTTCGCCATAGTCTGCTAGCTTTTCCACCATCTCCGGGATGAACGTCGCCACAGCACCATTTCAACTGATGCGCTGCAACACAGGTGCATCATTACCCAGCGCTAGGATTAGGATCGAGCGACGGCTGCGCTCATCTTCCATGAAGGGTTTGAGCAGTTCAATTAACCTTTTACCGTACCATTCCTATAAGCAAACTATAACTTACTCAATTGGAGTATTCTTTCCTGATGAATTTACTCAGAGGTCGATTGCAACGCTTAACCCAACAGTTACCTGACTTAGTGGATCAACTCCCTGATGAAAGCTTGGCAGACGCCTGGAAAGTGCTGCAACCGTTATATTATGACTTGTATATGCTCTGTGCCATGCAAGAATCCATGCGAACAATTCGACCCGGAGATGCGATGACCCGTGAAGAGGCGCTGCGACTGCTCAATCTGCCCTAAAATCTTTGCAGAAAGACTAGAATGATTCGTGGGGAATCGGGGTATATCCTGTGAGTCTAGAAGTACGCTATGCGCGGTCTTTTTTACAAGATCTCAAAAGCCTAGAGTCGGCTGCCTATCAGCAGGTCTATGACGTGGTTTTTGAGAAGTTCATGCATCTTAGAAGCATTCACGACCTGCCAGGGCTTCACCCCATCGGCTCAGATGCTATTTTTTACCGATTTACCATCGACAACTATATGGTAGGGATTGAAGTAACGGGTCACATCGTCAAGTTTTTGCGCGTGTTGCCCAAGCCGTATATTTGAGAAGGCTCCAGGGCACAAAGCAGGGGGAGCAGGGGGAGCAGGGGGAGCAGAGGGAGCATGTAGAGACGCGCCATGGCGCGTCTGGGAAGCAGGAGAAGGCTGATAAGACTAAGCCACGGGAAAAGGAAAACTGACAACTGCTCCCCGGACAACATAAACTTGTGATTGGAAAAACAGGAATTTGAGAAGCTACTTATGGACGCCCCTGCACTCTGGCAACGCTATCAGGACTGGCTCTATTACCACCAAGGGTTAGACTTTTACCTCGACGTCAGCCGTATGCGATTTGATCATGCCTTTGTCGAGGCGATGCGACCTAAGTTTGAGAAGGCATTTCAGGATATGGAAGCATTGGAGAGGGGCGCGATCGCTAATCCTGATGAAAATCGGATGGTGGGTCACTATTGGTTACGAGATCCTGACATAGCGCCCACCCCCGAACTACGTCAAGATATCCTCACTGTCTTAGAGAAGATTGAATCCTTTACCACTAAAGTCCATAGTGGTGATATCCATCCCCCAGGTTCATCTAAATTCACCGATATTCTTTCCATCGGCATTGGCGGTTCAGCATTGGGTCCTGAGTTTGTCGCCGATGCCCTTGCCCCTAACGTCCCGCCCTTGGCGATTCATTTTATAGATAACACAGATCCGGCGGGAATTGATGCCACTATTGCTAAACTGCAAGATCGTCTGGCTAACACACTTGTCTTGATAATTTCTAAGTCTGGAGGAACGCCGGAAACCCGCAATGGCATGATTGAGGCAAAAAAAGCTTATGAATCCCAGAAACTAGACTTTGCTGCCCATGCCGTGGCGATTACGGGTGAAGATAGTAACCTAGAGCAACTGGCAAAATCTGAAGGGTGGCTGGCGACGTTTCCTATGTATGACTGGGTAGGAGGACGCACCTCAGAAATGTCAGCAGTGGGATTGTTACCCGCCGCACTGCAAGGGATTGATATCCGCCAAATGCTGGCAGGTGCTAAGGAAATGGATAGTGCTACCCGTATCCACAATCTCCACGAAAACCCGGCGGCGCTGCTGGCACTTTCCTGGTATTTTTCGGGGAATGGTCAGGGTGAAAAAGATATGGTGGTTTTACCCTACAAAGATAGCCTGCTGCTCTTTTCTCGATACCTCCAGCAGTTAGTTATGGAATCCTTGGGTAAAGAAAAAGACCTCGATGGTAATACTGTACATCAGGGAATCGCCGTTTACGGCAATAAAGGCTCAACGGATCAACATGCCTACGTGCAGCAGTTGCGCGAAGGGGTTCCTAATTTCTTTGTCACCTTTATTGAAGTATTGCGCGATCGCGAGGGACACTCCCCACAGGTAGAAGCCGGGGTAACGTCCGGTGACTATTTATCCGGTTTATTACAGGGAACCCGA
Organism: Coleofasciculus sp. A1-SPW-01; assembly: GCF_040217205.1. Taxonomy (NCBI): domain Bacteria; kingdom Bacillati; phylum Cyanobacteriota; class Cyanophyceae; order Coleofasciculales; family Coleofasciculaceae; genus Coleofasciculus; species Coleofasciculus sp. A1-SPW-01. The sequence goes on from NZ_JAVJNP010000010.1 coordinate 3,767, forward strand.
AAAGCCTTGTATGACAATCAACGAGATTCGATTACCGTAACAATTCCCCAAGTCAATCCGCGCACGGTTGGAGCGCTGATTGCTTTATATGATCGGGCTGTAGGATTGTACGCCTCCCTGGTGAATATCAACGCTTACCATCAACCTGGAGTGGAAGCAGGTAAAAAAGCCGCCTCTGCAATTTTGGATTTACAGAAACGGGTGATTCAGGTGTTGCAGGATCAAGGAGAACCGATGTCTTTATCACAGTTGGCACAGAAAGCGGGGGCGACTGATCAGATAGAAGCCATTTATAAAATTCTGCGTCATCTCCACACCAATCAACGGGGTGTAGTTTTAGAAGGAAAACTGGGAGAACCAAGTAGCTTAAAAGTGTCTGCTGTTTAATCCTAAAGGGAGTCTTTTTCCCGAAAAACGGGTAAATTATAAAGTAGTGGGAGCATCTTGCTCCCTAATCTTGCTCCCTAATCTTGCTGTTACCATAACCATTGCCACCAGTGACGATTAGCCGTCTTATGAGTGCGGAGAATGGATAAATTTTTGCGAAAAATAGCCGTATTAGGATGATCATCTCCTAAGTGCTGTTCACTCAAACTTAATGCCTGAACTAATAGCGATTCGGCATCTCTGTAGCGTTTTTGAGAACTGTAGAGTCCGGCTAAATTATTAATGCTAGTCGCCACAGCCGGATGGCAATTACCTAAAAGACGTTTTCTCATCTCTAAGGCTTGCAAATAAAGGGGTTCAGCTTCACTATAGCGACCTTGAGCATAGTACAATAATCCCAAATTGTTGAGGCTACTGGCAACATCCAGATGGCAATTGCCTAAGAGAGATTTTCTCACCTCTAAAACTTGCAGATAAAGGGGTTCAGCTTCACTGTAGCGATTTTGAGCATAGTAAAGTCCTGCCAAATTATTCAAGCTGGTGGCAACATCAAGATGATGATTACCTAACAGATGTTTTCTCACCTCTAAGGCTTGCAGGTAAAAGAGTTCAGCTTCACTGTAGCGACCTTGGGTATAATAAAGTCCTGCCAAATTATTCAAGCTAGTAGCAACATCAAGATGTTCCTCGCCAAAAGCGGCTTGGGCGATAGATACGCACCGCTGAAACCAGGATTCTGCCTGATTGCCCACTCCCTGATGCTGATAAAATCTACCTAAGCGATCGAATAGCCAAAGTAAATCCGTTAATCCTTGACCTTTAGAGAATTTGCCCAAACTGTCAAATAAGCAGAGTAAATCTTCATCCCTTACGGCTGATTCTAGGGTGTGAGCGATTTCTTGAATGTGAGGCAGTATCTCCTCCAAAAACGTTATCTGCTCGCGGGTAGGATGATCAGGAATTTGCTGAACCAGTTCGATAAGAATAGCGGTAAAAGCCTGCCTGAAGTCATCAGCCTGAAGTTTTATTAAGGGTGGTGCTTTATTCTTGCTTTTTTGGGAAACTCCTGAATTAGCAATGTGAGGTTTGTCTGGTTGACACGAACAGGTGGAATTTGTAATCGGAAAATAGAGTTGCTGCTCAATCAGGCAATCTTCACCGGAACCAGGGACATCCGGATAAGGAGAGAGAAATGAAGACCATTCTCTAGGAGGTGGCGTCTGCGAGGCTGAATCGTCATGGGAAAGTTGCTTTGGCAAAGAAGACTGAGTATCCGGTTGAGGGGACTGGGAAATCGGCTTGGACGACGCCTTTGGTGGGAACGGAAAAGGAGGGTGAGACACAAAGACGGTGGGTGCATCCAATGTCTCCAGTTTTTTGCGAAAAAACTCCCGAATTAAGGGCTGAACTGTGTAGCAACCCCGGCGATTTTGCACTGTCTCAATTAAACGCCACTGATACAGTTGAGTTTGGGCTTGGTCGAGATCTGCCTGTCTCCAATACAAGAAATCACTTGCATAGTCTAACCATTGCCACCGCCAAAGGGTTGGGGCAAATAAGCTCAAAAGTTGACCAACCTGCTGGGTTAGGGGATTGAGTTCTCTCCAAACCCATTCCAAGATGGTGTTGATTCCCCATTGGAGTGTCGGTTGGCTTGGCGGCTGGCTTGCTGCATCAGGATGTTGCGCTTCCAGCCGTTTGAGCATATCAGTTAAAGACATATCGGGGTGTTTGGCTAAGTATCGCCCGACTAATTCTATGCCTAACGACAGATATCCCAGCCATTCACATAATAGGGGTACAACCTTCTGTGCGCCTCGATCCTGCAACATGCGCTCTTTACCCACTAGGGCTGTCAAGAGTTTCCACGCTTGTTCTGGTGACAGCACATCTGGGGATTGATTCCCCTTACCGCCTTGATCTGGCTGCTGCATTATCATCTTTCATCTTAAATCGTTCAGATAGAGGCTCCCCTACAAAGCGTGACAATCTACTCAGCAAGGAGTAAGGATTCTGACTTGCTGTTACACAATGGCAACTTGCTCTCAGTCGGTGATGAGTGGTTTCTATCTTTCAGGTTGCAGTCTGAAAGGCACTCAGAGCTGTAAGACAATGTAAAACAAGTAATACAGTAATATTCTATGATAATTTACGCAAACGCTGCAATCAGCGTCGCGCTGGGAAGTCATTGAAGTAGTGGTAAATTTTTCGGGAAGAATAGATTAAAGATGAGCCGACTGAACGAGTGTTCTACTCAGATATTGCGTGAGGAGTCAAAAACCGATTGGCTGGCAATTGGTGCAACTTAGGAAATTGAATACTTTACACTAAATTGATCTGCGATCGCGCCGAGACGCTGATCAAGAATAGTTAATGTTTGTTGAGCTATTTCCTGGGGGACACCGCCATAAAAGGCTTGAGCAATCCCACCTGTAATACAAGCAAGCGTATCACTATCCCCGCCGATAAAAATAGCATTACGAATAGCATCTTCAAAGTCAGTTGATGCGAGAAAAGCGATCATTGCCTGAGGAATAGAACCCTGACAAGAAACTGTTGCAGGTGCAATCTGCTCTATCGTTTGATTTAAGTTATAGTGAAATGTTGTTTCAATATAAGACTTGATATCGGTCTTACTTTGACCTGTCCGGGCTAAAAAAATAGCCGAGGCTGTGGCTTGTGCGCCTTTAATTCCTTCGGGATGATTATGAGTAACCTCTGCACTGCGTTTAGCTTCTTGTAACACCGTATCCAGATCATCAAAGGCAAAACCAATCGGACTAACTCGCATCGCTGAACCATTACCCCAACTATTGTAAGGTTCTGCATCATCTGATATTCCCCACGCCCGAAAATTCATGCCATATCCAGCATTCGGATACAGGCGACAGTATTCCTTCTTCTGCCTTGGAGACTTCTTGGATTAAGTTTCCCGATTCAGGGCGGACATCATCGCCTGTTGACTAACCAGTTGATAAACTTCCCGAAAATATTGCATGACACGACTATCAGCCGCTGCTAAGGGGATTGTCCCTAAGACATCCAAAACAGTACGGTTGTCTGGAGGAGGAGTAATGACAACCAGAGAGGGATCAAGAGGTTCTTCGTATTGCCAGAATTGCTCAAGTTTAACTGGGGTATCAACCTCTGCTTCTCCCTCATTTGGTTGGTTCTCTAACCGACTGGATGTAACAGCGGATTGACTGGATTGGGACTCAACCTCTGCTTTTTTCTCAGGGTTTAGTTCTACACTCCCCGTACTCCGTAAATGACGCAAATCATCCAGAATTTGTGCTTTAGTACGTCCTCGTAACTGGAATAAGACAAAGGGATCTTCACTAAAGCGATCGCCTAATTGATAGTAAATCGCCCCAATATGTTTACAGGGGTTTTTGGGATCAGGGCAACTACATTTTGAATGAATATCCGAAAGCGTGAAGGGAAATAGGCTCAACCCATTAGCGGTGAACACTTGCTCAATATTTTCCGGCATTTCTCCAGCTAAGAGTTGAGCCGAATAAATAGCCTCTTGCGCCATCGTTTCCACCACATAACCCCAGTCTTCCTCGGTAAAGGGGTCAATCGATAGGGAAACTTGATAGGGTTCTGGTTCTGTTCCTTGTACCCGTGCTAATACCTGGGGACCTTCAAACTCAATACTGAGGACATTGCCTTCCTTGGCGTATTTGCGGGCGCGTTCCAAACGCTTTTTAAAGCGATAGGAATTGAGCAAGTCAATCCAGCGTTGTACCCACCAGGGAGGAGCTTCAATTTCGTAGGACTGCATAAGTGATTTATAAATTAAGTAGTTAGACTTTCATTAAGGTTAACGGTTGAGAACAGGGAACAGGTAATACCCAATTAAAATGTACATCAGCTTAACAGGAATGGCTTTGACTTAAACTAAATGGCGCTGACTCCCATAGCTGGGAAATAAATTTCCGCGTCAAAGCTAAAGTAAGAATCGAGCTTACTGGGTAAGTTTTTTAACCCGTTTTAACGGGTTTAAGCTTTTAGCCTGAACTTTAGTTCAAGGCTTAATTCAAGGGTATAATCATTGATATCATATCGTTTTGTTTAGTTCGTCTATCATACCCGTAGTTATTGGGACAAAAACTTACCCTTCTACCCCCTACCCTTTTCCCACTATACACAACCGATGTTACCGGACTTGGTATGATTCATGAGAATATATGGCAACCGACAGCTAAAAACTTTACCTGGACTAGAAACCCGCCCGACATCAGCACGGGTACGGGAGGCGGTATTTAACATCTGGCAAGGTGCGATCGCCCAATGTCGTTGGCTGGATCTCTGTGCGGGTACAGGCGCTATGGGGGCTGAAGCACTCTGTCGCGGCGCATCTTTAGTGGTAGGTATTGACATAAAAGGCAAAGCCTGCTCCATTATGCAACAAAATTGGCGGCAAGTGGCTCAACCAGAGCAAACCTTTCAGGTAATACGAGGAGATGTGGTGGGGCGATTAAAAACGCTGGCTGATCAACAATTTGACCGGATTTACTTTGATCCCCCCTACGCTAGTGATTTGTACAATCCGGTTCTAGACGCGATCGCCCATTATCAACTCCTGGCTGATCAGGGTGAATTAGCGGTAGAGTATAGTCCTAACCACTGGACACCGCAACTGTTAAAGGCAGAAGGCAGAAGGCAGAAGGCAGAAGATAAGGAGGAAGGTGGCAAGGTAAAAGAAAATTCTGACTGTAGAGACGTAGCTAGCTGCGTCTCTACACTGGAAATTTGTCGCCAGAAAGTCTACGGAAATACCGCCTTAGTGTTTTATAGCGCTACGCGCTAGGCAATAGGCAACACCTCGACTTCGCTCAGGGTCAACACCGAGCTATTTTCTACAATTCCAATTGGTTCCCCCGCTTATATTGTAGGTACGCCGCGACAAATAACCCAGCCAGGGTAACCGGGATTAAGCCTAGAACAATTCCCGACAGCAATGGTTCAACCATGATCGTTCTCCAAATACTAAGTTTTTTTGCTTGTTTCTCATCCTACTAGCTGAGATGACCTAATCGCTACTCATTTGGGAGTCAACCGCTTCCCTACTGCTGGCTACACTACATTTATGATTCCAGCTTGCGTACTCAGTCCATAAATTTTAAGCTATGTTTATGAATCGACATACTTCTTTCTAATCTGTTACACTAATATCCTCCTGGGTAACTCTACCTGTGTTGCAGTGTGAGTCCAGTTCAACTTTGTTCAAAAATTCTCAACGTGGCAGGAGATCCCTTGGAGAACCAGCTTGACCAACCTCAAGTCCTAGTTCGGCGGATTACCATGGTGGTACTCGCCTTACTGTTCGTGATCGGCATCGGCATCTTCGGATTTCAGGTGCTGCAAGTTTCTGATCCCTATATCCAGAAAGTTTTGTCCCTCAACGGTGATCCAGTTCGAGGGCAAGCTATTTTTGAGATTAATTGTGCGGATTGTCATGGTATGCACGCCGATGGCAAGGTCGGACCTAGCTTACAGCATATTTCTAAACACAGATCTCCAAGTGGTCTGATTGAACAGGTGATTAGTGGTCAAACCCCGCCGATGCCCAAGTTTCAGCCGAGTCCTCAGGAAATGGCTGATTTATTAACCTATTTGGAAAAATTGTAAGTAAGTAGGTGGGGACAATTAAAGTTAATGGCTCTTATCGTCATTAGTGATTTGTAAGGGGTTCCAGTTGGTTTTTGTCAGGTTTAGAAGCCGTCACTCCCGCGATCGCGGATAGAAGTAGCCACCCCAAGGTATTCACCCGTAAGTCAAAGAGCGTGACATCCAGCATATTGAATAGGATACAGCCGCCGAATGCGACTAAATAACTAAAGACAATTAATCGATCGCGACTTGAGAGCGATCGCGCTTGATTTATCCAGAGAACACCTTGCCCTAAAATCCAACCAACTAAGCTACAAAATAGAATTGTCGCCGGAATACCCACTTCAGCCGTCAACATCAGCATCAGATTATGGGGATGACCGAGCCACAGATCCATCTGCTGTTCGTAAAGCAACGTAAAGTTCCGCAATCCCCAACCTGTCCAAGGACGCTGCTGAGTCAGCGACAAAGCAAAGCGCCATTGGGTTATCCGCATCAACGCCACAGGGCGATCGGGATGAAGCTGATCGGTGAGTCGCGCCCAAAAGTAAGCTGGAACAATCATTCGTAACCCTTCTCGGAACGGTGAGGGACTAAACGCCGCTCCTAATACAGCGACAGCCGCAGCGACTACTATCCCCACCAAAGGGCGCCAGCCTTGATACAGTGCAAAAGCCAAACCCACTACAATCACCCCACCCCAAGCATTTCGGGAATGAGTGAGGATGATCGCGATCGCATTCGCAATTTCCACTCCAGTTAAAAATAAGAGGACTCCCCCAACTTCCCCCAGAAGGGCGGGTTTAGTTAAGTTATCGGTTTGACACCATAAGTTATCCGTCAAACCCGCCCCTACACCCCCGGCTCCCCCAGCTCCCCCAGCTCCCTCTGCTCCCTCTGCTCGCCAAGCTTGAAACGTCTCAATCCATAGTCCCAACCCTAACGTAAAGACAATTTGCAGATAAGCCGCCAGAATATTGGCGTACATGAACACTGAAGCCATACGCCCTGGCGGATTTCCCTTTGCTTCTAATACCCAACCCAATAAAGCTGGAAACTGCGGCGGATGCGCCCAACCGAGAAATAACTGCCCGAAACCTAGAATCACAACCAGTACAGAAGGAATCACCAGAATCCAGGCGAGACGCCGTAGCTGGGCTGGTGTTTGAATTAAGGAACTGAATGCGGCAAAAAAAGCCAAGAATGGCAAGAAATTGGCTAAACCGAGGAATGCTTCGGTGGGGTTATAGGCTTGACTGGCGCTGAAAATTAGCCAAAGGCTCAAGATTCCCAGTCCCCAGTTTAGAGGACGCTGGATAATCCGGCGATAGTCTTGCCACCAGGTTCCGAGTAAGGCAAAACTCACACCCACAACCCCCAAAGCAGGAAACCAGGGAAAGATAAAAAATCCGACTTGGGCGCAATTCCAAGCGCCTTGTAAGCGGGGTTGAGGGTGGCGACTGAACAGATATTTATCGATTTTTTTCAACACAAATCAGAGGGCAGACAGCAGACGGTTTAAACAGATAGGGAATTGGCTAACCTACTTCTCAAAAAGTTTACAACGTCGGGTGATAAGAGCCAAGCCTAACTGCACTTGCACTCTACTGACTTTCGCACTCAAGCGCCTGCTTCACCTGTTGATACTCCGTAATTGCCTGTAAAACTAACTGTTCCGCTTCGCCTATTGTACCCGCCCGTCCCAGGGCTTCTAATTGTTGACAAAGCTGGGCAAGTTTGAAAACTCCTAATACCTGACTGCTGGATTTGAGACTGTGTGCTTTATGATACAGCAAATCAGTATCTTTTTGCTTAACGGCATCATGCATGGATTCTAACAATTCCGGTGCTTCTTGTAAGTAACAATTAATAACTTCGCTGAGTTCATCTCCTGCCATTTCTTGCAAAGTTTGCATCACCCCTGGATCAAGAACGGGCTGTTTCGTCGGCTGTTCCGTTGTCGGCGGTTGACATTGACTCAAGACCTGTTTTAAAACATCAACATGAATAGGCTTGCTCATATAGTCATCCATCCCCGCTGCCAAACATTCTTCGCGATCGCCTTGCATGGCATTGGCTGTCATGGCGATAATCCGAGGACGGGCAGATCCTGAAAATTCCTGACAAATCTGTTGTGTTGCGGTTAATCCATCCATTTCTGGCATCTGGATATCCATGAGTACCACATCGTAGGATTGACGGTGTAACGCTTGTAAGACTTCTAACCCATTAGCAACACTATCGGGTCGATATCCCAACCGCTTCAGCATATTAACCGCCACTTTTTGGTTCACCACATTGTCTTCCGCCAAGAGAATTTTCAAGGGGAATTTGTGGGCAAAGGTGGGGTCATATTTGGATGAATGGGAACGAGTCTTTCTTGGTACACTTACCTCCTGAGTCAGGATATTGACTAAGATATTGTACAACTGAGACTGTTTAATCGGTTTATGTAAATATCCCGCGATCGCCCGACTGGGGTTTGGTAATCCTGTGTCTGAGTGTGTCTCGACTTGCCCGATCAATCCTAAGATGATTATCGGTAAGTTTTGACAATGGGGATGCTGACGAATTTGCGTGATTAAACTCCAATTCTCCATCTGGAGAATCTGGGATGCCAAAATCGCTATATCAAAGCGTTTTCTCTGTGCTAACCATCCTAAAGCTTCCGTGGTTGAGGCGGTAGCTTCTACTTGTATCCCAAAGGATTGGGCTTGTTCGGTCAACATTTGCCGAGTCGCCGAATTATCTTCGACAATCAACAGACGTTTATCACTCAATACTTGCTGAGAATTATCGGGTTCTGAATCTGAGGAAACTGGAGTCGCGATCACGGTAAAATAAAAGGTAGAACCCACACCCTCTTCACTTTCCACCCACATTCTGCCTCCCATTAGTTCACTCAGTCGCTGGCTAATCGCTAATCCTAATCCTGTACCGCCATATTGACGAGTGGTTGATGCATCGACTTGGCTAAAGGGTTTAAATAGCCGATCCATTCGGGTTCTAGAAATCCCAATTCCTGTGTCACGCACAGCAAATTGTAAACGAATTTGCTCCTCTGATATTTCAGCCGTAGGGGTTACTGAAATCACCACGTCTCCAGTTTCAGTAAACTTAACCGCATTACTAACTAGATTGACTAAAATTTGGCGTAATCGGGTTACATCACCCACAATCGACTCAGGAATTTGGCTGTCCATTAAATAGGCAAGTTCAATCCCTTTATCTCTAGCTTTCGACGATAATAGCTCTAAAGATTCTTCAATACAAGCCCGTAAATCAAACGGCTGTTCCTCTAAATTCAGCTTCCCTGACTCAATTTTCGAGAAATCGAGAATATCGTTAATAATCGTCAGTAAGGCATCACTACTATTGCGAATAATATCGACAAATTCACCCTGCTGGGCGGTTAATTGTGTATCCAGCAACAAACTGGTCATGCCAATTACTGCATTCATCGGCGTGCGGATTTCGTGACTCATCATTGCCAGAAAATCACTCTTGGTGCGGTTAGCTGTTTCGGCTTCTTCTTTCGCCGCTTTGAGTTGTTCTTGAGCAATTTTTTTATCGGTAATATCAGTAATAGTGCCAACAAGACGGTATGGATTGCCGTCGCGATCGCGAATACAGCGCCCCTTCGTTGCAATCCACAGATAATGCCCATCTCGATGTTTGATGCGATGGATATTTTCATAAATCTGGGTTTTCCCAGCTAAATGATGATTAATATCCTCTATTACCTGATGTAAATCATCCGGATAAACATGATCAGACCAGCTTGATAGACGGTTTAACAAGGGATTCTCCTCATAGCCAAGAATCCGCATCCAGACAGGAGAATAATACACCTCATTGGTTAAGATATCCCAGTCCCAAATTCCATCATTTGTCCCCGAAACAGCTAGTTCATAGCGTTCTTCTCGTTCCCGTAATAGGGATTCTATCCGTTTACGCTCTTTGATTTCGATGGCAAGTTCATCATTAATTATTGATAGTTTTTGCGTGCGTTCTTGTACCCGTTCTTCTAAGGTTTCTTTTGCCTGTTTAATTTCCTGGAATTTTTGAATTAGTACAGATGCCATCAACTTAAAGTTGCTCACCAGGGAATGAATTTCCCGGACTCGGCTTTGAGACCAATCAACAGGAACAGTGTTATCCAGAAGTTTTTGGGGCAAATTAGTTGTTACCTGCGCCAATTTAAATAGAGGTTTTACTAATCGATGGCTTAACAGAACGGCAACCAGCAATGCTAAGATCATAATCAGCAGTGTTGTTGCCAGGTTTTGCAGGTAGAGTACTTCTAAATTATCAATATAAGGGGCAGTCGGAATTTTAAGAATTAACGTCCAAGGAAGATCGGGATCGAGTGAGACTTCTTGGACATGAAAAGAATTTCGCCAACGCACCATGATTGGTGTGCCAGGATCTTGGGGTAACCATTGAAAAATATCAGCATCAATGGCACGAATTTCACCGCCTTGACGCGGATCAAAGGGTTCCATTATACTCACATTTGACTGGGTACTGGCAATCAAGTTATTTTGATGATCAACTAATGTTATTTGTAATTCTCGTTCTTTAATATTCAGTTTTAGAAATTCCTGAATGTGACTTAAATCCAAGGAGCCATAAGCAATACCACGAAAACGATCATTGACCATGACTGGCACACTTAAGCCGACATGAGGTAATGGATACGCATCATCAATATGGACATCGGAGAGAATTGGCTTTAAACTAGCGGCAGTTTGCTCTAGTAACGAGTGTTTGGCAATATTTAAGCCAATGGTTGATTCCCCGTCTGGATTGGATCGGGGTTGAGCGGCAATTATTGTGCCATTGGTATCGGTGACATAAGCATTAATAAAATCAGCAAAACTGCGTTTAATTAATTCAGTACTTTGCTGTAACAACTCCGAAGGTTGCTCTGGAGATTGAGCCGCAATCTCAGCTAGTTCCTCAACTGCATGTAAATGTTGCTGATACCAAAAATTTAGGTTAGCGACGAGGGATGCAGATGTGGCGTTGAGTTCAGTACGAATGTCTGATTCAATATTGTTGAGAATCTGCCGCCCGTTAAAAACCGTTAAAATTAATACCGGGAATAAGACAAAAGCCACGAGTAGATTAAAAATTGTCTGCTGAAGCGAAAGTCGGTTGGATTTGTGTCGAATATTGAGCCAAGTTTGCAATGGCAAGTTCGTGATGATTAGCGTAGCAACCAAGGCATTAAAGATACCATTAACTGATTGTTTCAAGACAATCAACCAGGTTTGAGTCGCGCCAACATTTAAAACGCCTCCATAAAATAACCCAACCAGAGGCATACCAATCAGCACCCAATAGATACCAGAGAGAAGCAGCATGTTTTCCGTCTTACGGTGCAACAGCAAGCTAATAAATAGGGCTTCCCCAGTAAAAATAAGAATGGCGTAGGGATGTCCCCAAAGAGTGTAGGTATAACTGCTGGCAATGAAGGCGGCTAAAGTCCCCCAGAATATGCCATAAAAATACACCACCATTAAGACGGCAATACTGCCAAATAAAAAGTCCACCCCAAAAAATAGGGATAGACTGAAATAGTTGCCTAAATACCCAATTCCAATCAGGGCGATGAGTAAGAGGTTAACGCGCTTAAACAGGGAGGAAAATCCTTTGATAAAATGAAAAGGGAATTTCATAGATGAGAGAGCGTTGTCTGGTTTATCTGGATCTAGACATGGCAGAATGACCAGAGACTGATCATTACCTGAGTTGGATTGAATCCACCTTAGATCTAGCTTAGACTCAGATATTGCATCTGTCGCTTTTTTCAGAAACTATCGGGATTGTCGAGATTTTCGGGATTATTGGGATGATCGCGGTTGTAGGGGCGAGTCGCTGCATATCGTAGGTGGTGTGAGAATTAACCTATATTGACTCGCCCTTTTCTAAAGGTACTCGGCGGAGGGCGACCCGATAACATTAAGGGTTGGGTGGTGTGAATTGAATGCGGCGGGTCGCCCCTACAATTGTTTTTATGGATGCGGTGTTAGATAATTTCCGATACCTGGCGGAGGGCGACCCGATAACATTAAGGGTTGGGTGGTGTAAATTGAATGCGGCGGGTCGCCCCTACAATTGTTTTTATGGACGCGGTGTTAGATAATTTCCGATACCTGGTGGAGGGCGACCCGATAACATTAAGGATTGGGTGGTGTGAATTGAATGCGGCGGGTCGCCCCTACAATTGTTTTTATGGACACGGTGTTAGATAATTCCTGATTCACGCTTTTGAAAGTGCAAACGGGGCAATCGGGATTATTGGAATTATTGGGATTATCGCGGTTGTAGGGGCGAGTCGCTGCATATCGTAGGTGGTATGAGAATTAACCTATATCGACTCGCCCTTTTCTAAAGGTACGCGCTGTCGGATAATTACTGACACTATTCCTCCAATGTCCTGGAATGCCACATTTTGGCAATATCTAAGGCACAATTGCAATACATTCAATTTCGACTAAAACATCTTTGGGAAGTCGGGAAACTTCCACACAAGCACGGGCGGGGGCGGAGGTTTCATCAAAATAGCGGGCATATACCTGATTCATTGCCGCAAAATTATTCATATCTGATAGAAAAACTGTAGTTTTGACAATATCTTGCATCTGAACCCCAGCCTCTTCCAGAATCGCGGCTAAATTTGCCATCGCCTGTTCCGTCTGCTTGGTGATATCGTTTTCGCCAATAATTTCACCGGTTTTGGGGTCAAGGGGAATTTGACCCGCGACAAAAATCAGTTCCCCTCTCGCCGCGATCGCTTGGTTGTAGGGACCGACAGGTGCAGGGGCGTTGGTTGTGCGGATAATTTTTCGGCTCATTGGTCAAGAGTCATTGGTCATTGGTCATTCGCCAAAGAATTATCGCATTTAATGGGGGCGACGGTATAATGTAACACTTTGGCAAATCGCTCTTTTTCTTGTGCCGTAGTTAAGATGAACCAATCCACTCAATCTACCTCTACTCTCCCCAAACCGGATCTCGTTCAAGGAAAAGAACGACGTCGGCGAATCAATTTCTGGACGCTGGTGGTTTTAGCGATCGCGCTTTTAGTCGCTACCCCTGTCTTATTTGTATTAAGCAATATTTTTACAGATGCGGGTGAGATTTGGCAGCATTTGGCGCAAACGGTTTTATGGCGCTACATGGCAAATTCGTTCTGGCTGATGCTTGGCGTCGGCTGTGGTGTTGGTTTAATCGGTGTGGGAACCGCCTGGTTAGTGACGATGTGCCGTTTTCCTGGATCTCGCCTGTTTGAATGGGCGCTATTATTACCCCTCGCCGCACCTGCTTATGTCTTAGCCTATACCTACACCGACTTTTTGGACTTCTCAGGACCGATTCAAACCGCGTTACGAGATGGGTTTGGCTGGAGTTATGGCGACTACTGGTTTCCCAATATTCGTTCCCTGGGTGGGGCAATTCTCATGTTAACCCTGGTGCTGTATCCTTATGTCTACTTATTGGCACGGGTAGCGTTTTTAGAGCAATCGGTTTGTACGTTAGAAGCCAGCCGCAGTCTAGGGTGTGGTCCGTGGCGCAGTTTCTTTACCGTAGCATTACCCTTAGCCCGCCCCGCGATCGCAGCCGGTGTAGCATTAGCCTTAATGGAAACCTTAAATGATTTTGGCACGGTGAAGTATTTTGGCGTGCAGACATTCACCACGGGTATTTATCGGACGTGGTTTGGTTTAGGGGAACGAGTCGCCGCCGCCCAATTAGCGGCATTTCTGCTTTTATTTATTTTGGCGTTAATTTGGTTAGAGCGATGGTCACGGCGTCAGGCACGATATTATCAAAACACAAACAGTTATCGCCAACTGCCCAGTTATCAGTTAGAGGGTATACGCGGCATCGGTGCGTCGTTGGCGTGTTTTGTGCCATTGAGTCTGGGGTTTTTACTTCCGGCTGCACTCCTGCTGGAGATGACGCTTAAAAATACCACGACGACGCTAGAGGGCGAGTTTTGGGTCTATGCCCGTCATAGTTTTATTCTGGCAGTAGTTACAGCGGTTTTGGGTGTTGCGATCGCCGTCATCATGGCGTATGGATTACGGTTGCGATCAACCCTGGTGATGCGGTTAGCCACGCGGATTGCGGCGATGGGGTATGCTGTACCGGGTTCAGTGATTGCTGTGGGGATTTTAATTCCCATTGGTAGACTGGATAATGCCATTGATGCGGGAATGCAGGCAATATTTAGCATATCCACTGGGTTACTATTCAGTGGCACGATTACCGCCTTAGTTTATGCCTATTTGGTACGCTTCCTTGCCGTATCGTTCAATAGTGTGGAAGCCAGTTTAGGTAAAATTAAGCCTAGTTTAGATGATGCTGCCCGTTCCTTGGGGTACAGTCCGACGAGTACCTTAGTCAAAGTCCATGCACCGATGATGTGGGGTGGATTACTCACGGCGGGGATGTTGCTGTTTGTGGATGTGATGAAGGAATTGTCGGCAACTTTAATTATTAGACCCTTTAATTTTGACACCCTTGCCGTGCGCGTTTACAATCTGGCATCGGATGAGCGGTTAGTGGAGGCGGCTGCACCCGCATTAGCGATCGTTCTGGTTGGGATAATTCCAGTTATTCTATTAAGTTGGCGCATTGCGCGATCTAGATAAAGGTTTGTCATTTGTCCTACTCTCTTCCCGAAAAGAAGCAAGCTACGTCATTTGTGATAATTGAACGGTTAGGTCGGGGCGGGTTTAGTTATATCAGGGTGAAAACGAAACGTTAGTGGTAAAACCCGCCCCTACAGACTCTCCCCCAGCTCCCCCAGCTCCCTCTGCTCCCCCATCTCCCCCATCTCCCCCAGCTTCCCCTGCTCCCAATCTTCCCTGGTGCGTAATGTCGGTTATTATGATAAATTTTTTAACATACGTTTTAAGATTTGCTGCATCAACTTAATTTTGCCAGCGATGATCGAACCAGCTAACGAGCAAACCTTGGCGGAACAAGCGCCAAGTCGTTACGAATGCCGCTCTTGCGGCTACGTTTACGAGCCAAACAAGGGAGATAGTAACCGTAATATCGCCGCCGGGACGCCGTTTGAAGAGCTACCAAGCGACTGGCGTTGTCCAGTATGCGGTGCGAAAAAGCCCCAATTTCAGGATATTGGTGCCAGTGGTGCCCCCTCTGGGTTTCAGGAGAACCTCAGCTATGGCTTTGGGGTGAACCGTTTGACCCCAGGTCAAAAAAATGTCTTGATTTTTGGAGCCTTACTGCTAGGCGTTATCTTCTTTATAAGTTTATACGGACTGCGCTGAACCGAGGAGGCAATTCCTTAATACACCAATGTCTCAGTTACGCCAAACGACAGCATGTTGCCAATGAGCGATTTCATGAAAACCTTGAAACGAATCTTAATAGTCTTCGCGATCGCCTGTTTGTGTATTAGTTGTAAGTATGCCGAACCCTTGAGCTATAACCCTTGGGAGCTGGTTTCCTTACCCACCCAAGAAACGCTACGGGATATTGGGTTTACCAATAACCCAAGTCATGGATGGCTTGTTGGCAGCAATTCCACCCTCCTGGAAACCACTGATGGTGGCGAAACCTGGCAGGAGAAAGTCCTTGATGTTGGGGATGAGAATAAATATCGTTTCACATCCGTGAGTTTTGCCGATGACGAAGGCTGGATTGTGGGCGAACCCTCAATTCTGCTGCATACCACTGATGGTGGTGTTTCCTGGGTACGCATCCCCTTAAGTGAGAAGTTACCCGGCGATCCCAACACGATTTTGGCACTGGGTCCCAAATCAGCGGAGATGACAACCACAATTGGTGCAATTTACCATACCCAGGATGGAGGTAAAACCTGGAAAGCCCAGGTCGAAGAAGCCGTGGGTGTCCTTCGCAATATTTCCCGTTCTAACGATGGCAAATATGTCGCGGTTTCAGCTAGGGGGAACTTTTACTCAACCTGGGAACCCGGTCAAAGTGCCTGGGAACAGCATGAACGTAGTAGTTCTAAGCGTCTGCAAAATATGGGATTCACCGAAGACGGACGTCTCTGGGGATTAGCACGAGGAGGAATGCTGCAATTTAGTGGTAGCGAAGATTTAGAGGCTTGGGAAGAGCCAATTTATCCCGAATTTTCCACCAGTTGGGGATTACTGGATTTAGCCTACCGAACTCCCGATGAAGTGTGGCTCGCCGGGGGTAGTGGGAATTTGCTTTGTAGTTTTGACGGTGGCAAAACTTGGCTCAAAGATCGCGAAGTAGAAGATGTGCCATCCAACTTTTACAAAGTTGTCTTTATCACGCCAGAACAGGGATTTGTTATTGGTCAAGCAGGTGTTTTGCTCAAGTATGAACCCCCAGCAAAAACAACGGCTTGATCGCTGATAAATTAGTTGACTGTTATCTCGGCTTGATCATGGCTATAAAGCCAGCTCGATGTTTTAAAATAGTAAGGTCGAGTGAATTATAACTGTTACTGGGAAGGAGGAAGCATTTATGTCAGGAACTACTGGTGAGCGTCCATTCGGCGATATTGTTACCAGCATTCGTTATTGGGTCATTCACAGCATCACAATTCCGGCTCTGTTTATTGCGGGTTGGCTATTTGTCAGCACAGGTCTAGCGTATGATGTGTTTGGCACACCCCGTCCAAACGAGTATTTCACGCAACCGCAGCAGGAAGTTCCGATTGTGAGCGATCGCTACGAGGCGAAAAAGCAAATCGATCAATTTACCAAAAAGTAAAGTAAAATTTGGAGATTTCTGTAAAAGATCATGACTAATACTCCCAATCAACCCGTTTCCTATCCAATTTTTACCGTTAGATGGCTAGCGGTTCATACGCTGGCGGTTCCCACCGTCTTTTTCCTCGGCGCGATCGCCGCCATGCAATTTGTTCAACGATAGGAGATAAAATCCATGCCAGAACGTTCTCCCAATCCGAATAACCAGCCAGTTGAACTGAACCGGACCTCTCTGTTTCTCGGTCTATTGTTGGTTTTTGTTTTGGGCATTCTCTTTTCCAGTTATTTCTTTAATTAACTCAACTCAATCATTCGTTAGCTTGAACTAGGAGGTATTAGCCGTGTCTGGAAGTGGAAAAATTCCGTTGTGGGTTGTCGCCACAATTGCTGGAACAGGTGTTCTAGTCGTTGTTGGTCTTTTCTTCTATGGTGCCTACGCAGGCGTTGGTTCTGCAATGTAGGATAGATCGCTGTTCTCAATTGAACCGAATATCTGAGAATTGACACCGCCAGTTTTGTGGAGACTGGCGGTATTTTATGGTGATTTGTCATTTGTGTCATTTGTCATTTGTCATACAGCAGATTTCAGGTTGATGAGTTACAGCCTTAAGCAAGCTCCCCCAGCTCCCCCAGCTTCCCCAGCTCCCCCAGCTTCCCCAGCTTCCCCAGCTTCCCCAGCTCCCCCAGCTTCCCCTGCTCCCCCCGCTTCCCCTGCTTCCCCTACTTCCTCATCGCCTCGGTACTGGAATTGGTGGGAAATCACCACTTTTATGTGATCATTTCTGGATAATTGACACTTTTGGCTCAAAAATGTAAAAATATATACAGAAATATTTTGATAAAGCTATCTGAATTCAGGAATCTATCCAAAGTCAGATGCGTTTTCAGTCCAATTAGAGCAAGGAGCTCATTTCCCCCCAAGCAGAGATTCGCTGGTGGTGGAAATCAATCGGAGGCGTAAACCATGAAACTTCATTATCGAGGAGTCAACTACGATTCAGAGCCATTAATGGCAGACGTAACCGAAGGTGAGACTGGTGGCACATACCGGGGTCACACTTGGAAAATTCACAAGCCGAAGCTGCACCGGAGACGCCCAGGCTCAGTTGGACGCCAAGGGTCAGTGGAACTGACCTATCGAGGTGTCACTTATCGGCGCAGCTAAGACGCTTAGAGTCTAGACATCACTCAATTCAAATCATTTTTTTTAAAGACTTAAGGGAGACAAGGCAGATGAAACGTTGTTATCGGGGTGTTCATTACGATGAAACACCATCCACATTAGACATAAGCGAAGGCGAGATTGGCGGCACCTATCGGGGTCAAAATTGGCGGTTTCATTATCTCAGACATATTCCTGAACCCCCACCGACCCATGATTTGAAGTGGCGGGGTGCTGGATATCACACAGGTGAACCCCGTGTTGTTAAGTCTACCCAGGTCAAGACACCGATGACGATGGTTGGAACTCGTTCTTGGTTTCTGAAGAATTCGCGCCAAAAAGCCTTTCAGCAAACCAGCATTACTCATCTGGAAAATATCTGTCAGTCCTTAGAACGTCGCTTAGACGTTGCGAGGGCAAAAGGAGATCAAGACTTAGTGCGTCAGCTTGAGAAAGAATCCGAGCAAATGACCTGTCCTTTGAGATAAGAATTTCGTAGAGACGTTCCGCCGGAACGTCTCTATCACAGTTGGTTTGTCCTCAGCTATGTGTTTACTGCTATAGCTGTCGGCATATAAGGTTAGGACAGGTTTAATGACCCAAACAACAACCTACCAGTAATAAATCTTATGCCCTGGAGCCTTTTGCTATATATCAAGCTCAGGGTTGACTTAGTGAATCGTCACTACGGAGCTTAAATTTTATTTCATGGAGAGTTGAAGAATCAACAGAACCCGGTTGTGGAAACATTAAAACAGACTGATCTCCGAGTTTGCCAGTCGCTAGCTTGAGGGTGATATCAGCGTCTACCACTCTCAAATTTTTTATGCCACGGAAGGCTTGGAACGTTCGGTCAAGCAGAGCGGAACCTTCCTCTGGAGTCAGGGGTTGTAGTGGAGTTTCTTTTACCTGTGCAGACAAACGTTGAACTTGAGATTGAAGCTGAGTATTAAGTTCTTTTAACTGAGAAACTTGAGGCTGTAGCTCCTGTATTTGTTCCTGAGCTACCTTTATTTCTGTCTCGGCTTTTTGCTGAGCTTGAACCGCCTCTTGGGTTTTCTGTTTGAGTAGATTAATCTCTTTCTCAAGAGCTTCGATGGTTTCACTGGATAGCCGATTCTCTTTGATTAACCCTTCGATTTGCTGTTGAGCCTCCTTGATCGTTAGTGCTTCAACCATACTTTTGTACTACTCTCAATTTATGTTAATATACTGTTCAATGGAAGAATGGGGGTACAAACTCTAAGTAGGAACAAAACACCAAAGCTTATAATTGTACCCCCATTCTGGGGATTTGTACATTGCTCAACTGAGCTAATGACTATTCAGTATCGGAAATCTGGATACTGCGAAGGGTTTGACCTCTGGGTTCCTTCACATCTACAATCCACCGTCGTGCCGCACCGACGTAGGTGGGTTCGACTTGCAGTTCGCCAAAGACGTCCTGCAAGCGAGTTATATCGGGACGAGAAAGAACCTGCTCGCGAATGTCTGACGGTTTCCGCACGGGTGGACGGATTTCCTCATTAGGGACTGCCACCAAGCGAGCGCGTAACCCAGATAGAACACCAGGATTAAGATCCGCTAGTCTTGCCTCTCCCGCACTCACAGGTCGAATATTAACTCCAGAACTGTCTTCGTCGAAGACCATTTTTAAGTCAATCTCCGTCTCGCTGATGGCGATACCTGTTTGTAACCCTTCAAAACCAACAGGATGCTCCAGTACCTCAGCATTGATCTGAGCTTGAGCTTGGATCATCGACTTGCCAAACTCACTAAGAAAGGCATCAATACGCATCTTATCGTTCGCCATCAGACACCCCCTCCCTCGCGTTGATCTTCCACGGTGATTATCGGTTGTAAACGAGCGGGTACGGGTACTGGCACTAATTTAGCCGTCAATTTTGTGTGTACGCTAACGTCCCGATTCAAACGTCGTTCTGTTCTTAGGGATTGAGTCGCCGCAAACAGAGACTTGCGTTTGTTGGTATTGCCAGATTGAGTGACATTCTCCACCACTTTCAGATCCATGGCTACCTCTGCTGTTGCTTCAGAAAAGGCAAGGAACGTCGGCAATATGCCCAAATCGAGTAAGCTCACCCTGACAGGTTCAGCTTGTTGAAATTCTACCGTCCCATCTTCTCGGATAATCTGCCGAATACTGGGGACAATATCAACTTGAGTTTGTGCTAACTCCTGAACAACTTGGGCGGATGATAGATCAAGCCTCGCCTGTCCTTCGGCAATTGCTTCTGCAAGTTGAGTAAGGACTTCCGCTAATGACGCACCCGCCAGTTCCTGAATTGGCTCATTTGGATCTTTGGGTGTGAGATCGAATGCCATTATGCACCTCCATCAGGACGATTATCTACCACTGTCAATATAGGTGCAATCCGTTCAGGTGGGGGGACGGGAGCGAGGCGAGTAAACAAGCGACTTGTCCCCTGCACTTCCTTGCCAAATTTGCGGTTATGAGAGACATCAACTCTTACCGATGAACTCCATAAGGCAAAGCCAACTTTTGCCTTGGCGGATACGTTAACATTAGTCTGCCGACTGGTTGTCGTTTTAATGTCCATTGAAACCTCAATAGTGGCTTCAGAAAACTGGTAAAATGTCGGCAATAGACCAATTTGTAAAAGTGAGACATCGATAGGAGGTGATTGGGTAAAGCTGACTGTGCCATCCTCAGCAATAATCTGACTAACACCGAACACAACCGGAACTTCTGTTTCTGCCAGTAACTGTGCCGTGTTAACCGAATTCTCGTCTAAGGCAGCTTGGGCGGTGGCAATACCCATTGCTAGCTTGGCTACCATTTCGGGAAGTGGCACATCGAGAAGTTCTTGTCCAACGCTGGGCATGATTTATTCCTCTTCTAAAACTAGAATGTTAGTTTGACCTTAGTTATAAGATGAACCCTGCGAGTTTTCTAAAGGCTGTGAAAAGGCGGTAAAACGCTGAGGATCTAAGGTGATACCTCCAACGAAAGCAATTTCACGAAGCTTGCGTAATTCCATAGCCTGATGGAACATAAGTTGGGCAATTACCCATACTCTGCCATCAATTAAAATTTGCCCTCCCTGGGAGGAGATGAGAGCTGGAAGATTGACTTGGGGATAAGCCGATTTGACCAAAAATGTTTGGTGTTGATTCGACTGGGGAAGCTGTAGGTTAATCTTAGCCCCAAAACTGTTGGCTACTTTGTCAATCATTTGTGTATCCTCACTCTCACTCTGCTGTTAGTCTGAAAAAATCATACTTGCAGTCAAGCTCCCAAAGCTTTTCAACCTCAGGATAGGATGGGTGAGAATAGCATTAGCTGCATCGATCATTTGCATCATTTGCATCAAGTGATACTTTGCACAGGCATATATGGCTGATTTAAAGCAAGTTAATAATCTTGAGTCAACCCAAGACTCTTAGATTATTAAAAAGCTTGGCTGATCATTGTGCAGAATATAAATTTTGTAAGATGATTTAGCTGAGCTGTATTCCCTTTGTCTTGATGGAGTCAGTATAGTTCATTATTCAAAGGAATGTCAATCAAGTATTAATACCCAGATTTTTTCGAGCAGTATTAATACTTATCCAATCGCCTAAAGAATAAAAAACTAAGTCAATGGAGCAGAACTGTTTGCAATCGCTGTAAGGTGCGCTGATTCTCCTCTGGAGAACCCACAGTAATCCGTAATCCGCCACCTGTATTTCGGATGACTGTACCTTGGGCTTTCATTTGTTGAACAATCTGGCTTAAGCTATTTTGTTCCAGTTGGCGAGGGCGAATGTAGATGAAATTGGCAGCACTTGACCAAACCTGTAAACCAGGATGCTCTGATAATGCTGCTAATAATTTATCGCGTTCGGCAATAATTTGGGGAATTGCGGCTAAGAGTTGATCGCGGTGAGTCAGGGCGACAAGGGCGGCGGCTTGGGAAAAGCTGGGTAAATTATAAGGTAAGCGCATTTTTTCTAATGCGGCAATTAATTCCGGGTGGGCGACGCAGTATCCTACCCGATGGGCGGCTAAGCGAAAGGCTTTGGAAAAGGTTCGCAGAATTGCCCAGTTGGGATGCTGCGCTAATTCTTTAACCACAGAGGTTTGGCTAAATTCAAAGTATGCCTCATCAATCACCACCAAAATATGATCAGGTAAACTTCGCAACCATTTGAGTTCAGACGCCGTGAGAGAATTGCCTGTCGGGGAGTTGGGGTGAACAACGAAAACGACACGGATAGGGGGATGTTCAGATTGGGCGATCGCACGTTGGGCTTGATCTAGGTTAATCTCAAAGTTATCCGGAGAACGCTCAACTGTTACCACAGGAATACCCAGGGTTTGCGCCAGAATCCCGTACATGGAAAACGTGGGATTGGCGACGAGAATTGAACCTTCTCCCCGTAAACAGGTGGTAATTAATAGAGAACGAATCAGTTCATCCGAACCATTCCCCACTGAGATTTGGCTAGAGGTTACTGGTGTTTCCAGAGAAGCTGATTCAGTCACATAATGCGCGATCGCGTCTTTGAGGGCTTGATGAGAACCATCGGGATAGCGGTTCGCCTCAATCTCCTGTTGATATGTCCATGTCAGCTTTTCTTTTAACTCAATGGGCAAATCATCAGGACTTTCATTCGCATCCACGCGATCAACGGATTTGATGGCTTTACCCGAATCTCCCCCTGGATTAGGAGTGTAAGCCGTAAATTGAGCCAAATCTGACCGGATGAACCCCAACATATTAGTTCCCTGTTTCTAGCGATACTGGTTTGCTGATTCCCTGTTCTCTGTTTCCTGTTCCCTTTGCCCTCGCCAAAGTAATTATGGTAACTTCTGGCGGACAAAATAGGCGTCCAGGTGCGTAAGTTCCCAATCCACGATTCACATACATACAATTTGCACCAATCTGATGCATTCCTTGTCCCCATTCCCAATGATCGACCACTTGATAACATTCTCTCAGGAAGGGAATCCATTTGTGCAGAGGTCGAGGGACATATCGCCGCAGAATCGGTAGCAATAAGGCGATGGGTCCAAATCCGGGAATAACCACTTGACCCCCATGGGTATGACCCGATAGTTGTAAATCAATGCGCCATTCCTGCAAAGGTTCAGCCGTATCTGGGTTATGAGATAAGACGATACGGGGTATTTGAGGATCGATTTGGTTCATCACCGGGGCGGGATTGAACTCACGCGACCAAAAATCCGCTAATCCCACCAATGCCAATTCCTTCCCTAAAGGATAGACAATTTCATTCCATAAAACACGCACGCCAATCTGGGTTAGCGCCTCAGTGACTGTGGTTTTGGCTTGGTGATGATAAATATCGTGGTTTCCCAGTACCGCATAGACTCCAGCACGACTTTCCAGGTATTTTAATCGCCGTACCAGTTGATGAATCGGTTCTGGCTGATATGTGATGTAGTCTCCGGTTAACAGCACTAAATCTGGTTCAGCCTGATTACTGACTTGAATTGCCTCAGCTAACATCGCTTCCGACAGGCGAAAACCATCATAATGTAAATCGGTAAGCTGTACCAATTTGGTTCCTTGCAACGACGGCGGCAAATTCGCGATCGCAACCGTTATCCGCTCAACCCTTAATTGTCCTGAAAATACCCACGCCATAGTATTGGTTGTAATGATCCCAGATTAGCTTAGCGCTAAACTGGATGGGTTCCTTGTGATCCCCTATACTCAGGTTACTCCGTCGATTCCGAGAACTGATCGGCTATTAGGGCTGAATGACATTGCGCCAACGGTTTTCTAGCAATGTCGGATAATCCAACTTGCTGCAATACAGATTGCCAATTTGATGCTAGAGTAGAATCCTCAGGCTCGGAACAACGCAACTGGACTAGACTGTCAAGAGTTTCATACCAAATCCCATGATTGGCATATATAGCAGGCTTCGCCTCAGGTGTAGCTCTGTTTAATTCCTGATTAATTTGGGAATTTGGCGTAACTCTGTGTATCCACCCCGCGACATAAGTGCTGTCACTGCGGTCATACTGATCAAAAATGATACTGAAATACCATAAATAGGGTCTGCCCACCTCTAAGGGGGGTAAATTTGGAGCATTGGCTAGATCAACAGCAACAATGCTATCACTCACTTGTAGTGGTATTTCTTTTTCATAAATGATAGTTTTTAAGTTTTGATCGTAGAAACTAAACTCAGCTTTAACATTTTTTAAACTTACGTCCGGAATATAAAAATATAATGTTGGATATTCATCGAGAGTTTTGCCAAATGTAGATTGAGGGATTAACGCCATTAACGGAATCGGCGGGCGGTATCCTTGGCAACGAGTTGCGGCATAGTCTTCAATCCTATTTCCTGGTGTAATGTCTAATTGATTCAAGACTTCTTTGTCAGGAGCATTCAGCGTAATTTGTTCCTTGGCATAGCCACACTTTACCAAATCTTTAATTTGAGTTTCATTATTAAAATTTGTGACAAGCCAAGACTCGGCTTGAGCTGGCTGTGAAATTGCTAATCCAATTAGACTTATCCATGAGCTTAAACCAGCGAGCATCCAATTTTTATGACAAATCATAGTATTCGCGATCGCGTTCTGCATGACTATAAATTCAGTATAGCTTTCCCGGTCATTGGTCATGAGGACTGGACGTGATCCAGATGTCCACAGGACGAATTAAAAAGAATGGAATTGATTTGTTAAGTAGGTGGACACAATTAAAGTTAGCGGTGTGTAACAGGGAACCTTCCATGAGATATCCGCCATAATTCACAAAAAAAACATGGGTATTTTCGTAATATTTACTTTATAAAGTAGTGATGAGGTATGTCACTCTCAGTTTTGGATCAGCAGCCACTTAGTAGGAAACTGATCTGTTTCTTGGTACTATACAAGAATGTTGAGACTTGGTAGATTTATGCCCCGAATGCGTCGAACTGTTACGCTGATTGGACTGGCTGTGTTGACGATGCTGTTCGCGATCGCGTGTCAGGGGGGTGGGAGTGCAATTAAGGTCGGATCGAAAGATTTTACTGAGCAATTTATTTTAGGGGAAATGTATGCGTTGGTACTGGAGAACCAAGGGTTTGATGTCGAACGGAAGCTCAACTTAGGCGGAACCCCTGTGGCGCAAGCGGGTTTGGAAAGTGGTCAAATTGATTTATATCCAGAGTATACGGGGACGGCTTTGTTAACTGTATTAAATCGTCCTGTCAGTAGTGATTCGCAGCAGGTTTATCAAACAGTGGCGGATAGTTATCAGGAGAAATATAATCTGGTTTGGCTAGAACCTGCACCGATGAATAATACGCAAGCTTTGGTCATGACGCCAGAGGGGGCGAAAGACTATAATATTAAAACAATTTCTAATATGGTTGATCAGGCAAATCAATTAACTCTGATTGGTCCACCAGAATTTGAGGTGCGTGAGGATGGATTACCGGGGTTAAAACAAGTTTATGGGGACTTTCAGCTTGAAAAATTTATTCCTGCTGATCCAGGATTAAGATATCAAGCCTTAAGTGAAGGTCAAGCCGATGTTGCTGTGGCATTTGGTACTGATGGTGAAATCAGCGCGTTTAATTTGGTTGTATTAGAAGATAATCAAAACTTTTTTCCGCCCTATCAAGTTGCACCAGTGGTGCGCCAAGAAACACTGGAGAAGCATCCAGGAATTCGAGACGCGCTGAATCAGCTAGCGCCCAAGTTAACGAATGAAACGATGCGACGACTGAATTATGAAGTGAGTGGCAAAAAGCGCGAACCTGCTGAGGTGGCTAGAGAGTTTCTGATTCAAGAAGGCTTTTTAGACTGATTGAGAATAATTGATGTTGTGTCATTATAGTGGTACACCTAATTGGATGAATTTTGTAGGGGCGCAAGGCTTGCGCCCAGAAAACTGTGCTGGGAAGGAATTACCTCGTTCCGAAGTATCCTTTTAATGATAATCCGCGCTCATCTATGCCGAGGAGAAGTCAAAGTGAACTGGAATCGAGACTCTGGGCTTCACCTTGAGTTTTTGGCAAATGTAAACCACATTCTTGCTTAATTCCCCGGAAGCGGGTGTCGCGTTCGTGCTGATCTTCTGTCGTTACTGGGCGGCTTGAGTGCCAATCGCCTACAGTCGCATAGCCAAGTTCACGCAAGGGGTGATAGGGCAGATTGTGTTCCGTGATGTACTCATGGACATCTTGGCTACTCCAGTTAAGAATGGGTAATACCTTGTAAATCCCAGACTGAATATCGATTGGACGCAATGTCTGACGGTGATGTGTCTGTTGAGCCCGCAATCCGGCTAACCAGGCTGTTGCCTTTAAGTCTCGTAATGCCCGTTGCATGGGTTCGACTTTACGCATATAGTCGTACAAATTCAGCGCTTCGGGATCATCTTTTGTCCAGAGTCTGCCATAGAGGGCTTCCATACGGGCTGGACTAATGGGTGACTGATAGACGTGTAGATTTAGATTTAATTGTTTGGTTAACTGTTCAGCAAATCTGTAGGTTTTTGGGGGTAGATACCCTGTATCGACCCAAATTACGGGAATGTCAGGCACGATGCGAGTGACTAAGTGCAGCATCAGCGCTGATTGGATGCCGAAGCTGGTACTCATCACCAAACCATCGCTAAAGGTTTCGGCTGCCCATTTAACCATTGAGGTAGCATTGGCATCGACGAGTTGTCGATTGACTCCCTCTAGATCCAGTTGAGTTTTCTGTGCGATCGCACTTACCATTTCCCTAAACTCCCAGTCTTCCTACCAGTCTTGTGGTTGTTTCCAGTTCCGTGATTTATATTGTACCGATTTAATCTACGGTAAATTGGTCGGTTTACTGTACTTTTACACCACATTGAACTTTACCACGCCTAATTGTCTACGACAATGCAGTTGGAGACAATTAAGTGACGATAAAATTAAGTTTTGTATCATTTTAGGGAGAGCGATCGCGCTCATTCCCTTAATCTATCGAGACGCCTCACGCCTCTACCCGATAGAGTGGGAGGATATCACTCGTCTAGTGATAATTCTGATATAGCGCTACGCGCTAGGCAATAGTCAATAGGCAATAGGCAACACCTCGGACTTCGGACGTTCGGCGAGCGCTCAGTCGAGCCGCGTGAGCGCGGCAACTGAGCCTGTCGAAGTTCAGTCGAACGCTTCGCTCAGTAACACGCTCGGTAACACGCAAAGCCTGATGTGCTGCTGTGGTTATCCCCTGATGCACGAGTGCCAAGACTCTGGCTAAATCTCCAGTGAGTAAGGCGGATTGTTCTAACCACAAGCTTGGAAACTTGATGTTGTAGAGCGGTGGTGCCACCAGGCAAAATATAGGGTGGCTGATCAACTGGGGATTTGGCGCTGAGAAGCAAATAGCCAGCTAGCAAAGGCACATTACACCATGTCCGGTTGTGTTGAGAGTCTATCCTACCTGTTAGGTATTGGGACAAAAAACCTACATTATATGCACCTAACTCAAACTTATACCAAACAGAGTAGAAAGCACCCAATTCAGATCGCTAGGAATGGCGTATGTGTTGATATCTTTGTGAATTATTTTTTCTTGACGCTGGAAAATACCAAATTTCCAGGTGTCTCCTGTTGTCACCGAGCCATAGAGCATCGGAACAGTTGAATCCGTCCATTGATCAAGGGCGATCAATTCTACCGCTAACTGAGTAAAACCTCTGGCTAAATCAGCATTTTTCGCTTCAATCACTAATAAATTTTGTGGAGTAGAAATGAAATAATCAAAACTGCCTTTGAGCCAGTTACTCACTCGCACGGGATATTCAATTTTGAGGGGAACTTGAATAAACTTACAAATCGTTTTGAGAATCGGAAAAATCAAGGCTTCACGTCTAGCTATCTCTGAAACCGGATCAACTAACATGAGATTTTCTTGCAGTTCTATTCTCAGGGGTTCTAGATCAATTGGCAACTGCTGGGGGAGTTGAAGTGAGCTATTTTTGAGGGTGACACCGAATTCAGCTAAGATATCAGCCGTATCGTAGGCTAATTGAGCATATTTACTGAACGTATAGCTCTCGGATGGGTCAAGAATCCTAGCTTTGCTCATAATGAATGGCTGATCGCCAATGCTAAATAAATAGTGTTAACCCTAATATACCTAAACCTTCTACCGGGAAGGGAATAAGCGCTGACGACGAGTGCAGTAAATTATTTGGGCGCACGGGGCGTGCGTAACGCACCTTAACCAATATATATAGTGTGGCTGCGTAAGTACTGCTCTAGTTAAGCTAGAGTTAGCGCTGCGTCAAAAGTGACGCCACCAATATTGTTCTAGCTGGTAGGCTTGGCGCAGGTGTTGTAGGGCGGTTGTTGAGAGCAATCCTTTCACCAGAGCAACAAATTGTCCCCACGCTAGCAACTGTGATTCACTGTTGGCTCGGTTGAACTGATATCTATAGAATATTGTCCAAAACTCTGGCGCAATTGCAGACTTCCAGCGCTTGCGCCAACGAACCATGTCTTGAGGGGTAGGGGGTTCAGCTTCCAGGATGGGTGGAAAGTCGGCATAGCTGACGAATCGGCTCAAACCTTTACCGTCAATGTAAACGATATGTTGCCAGCATTCGATGCGATAAATCTCGTCAGGAGACAGGTTACACAGCAAGGCGACGGTTTCAACGGTGACGAATCGTGCCAGGGGGTGAGGGGTGGATGACTTGTAATTTAGTTTTGAGGCTTCAAAGGTGGGCGTTTTTGTGGTATGTGTTGATAACATAGAAGATACTTCCCATTTCATGGGGTGTTTGGGCGATCGCTCTTGGGTTTGTCAGACTTGGAAGGGCGATCGCTTTTTCCGATTAATTCATTAAATGACGGTATGCAATCACTTGTCAAGTATGGGGCAAGTCAGGCTTAAGGTTCGAGAATTTGCACAAGAGAAGGGTTGGACACTCAAGGAAGTATCTGAGCGTTCCGGCGTCATTTACAGCACCGTGAGGCATTATGCTCGTTGTCCTGGAATGTCAAAGATTGACTTTATTTCTGTCCAGAAGCTAGCTCGCACCTTTGATGTGATGGTTGAGGATATGGTTGAGATTGTGGAAGAGTAGACGTAAGCCAAGCGCCAAACTTTTAGTATAGAGGAGTTGCTCGCGATCGCATACACTACTGTAGAACCAAATCAACACGAGCATCACATTAAACTCAATTACAAGAGTTGAAAGGCTTGAAGCATAGCTGAGTTCAATCGCTGAATTTGATTGACTCCTAACTGACCGATACGTCGTGTAATCAACCGACGTTCAAGAGTAACGATTCGTGTCACCCTAACTTATAGAAGCAACCTTTAGTCCAGTATTGGAAAATTCGGGATCTGAAGCATCTAGAACAAATTCATCTGGACTGAGACGGGTTAGATTTTGAGATGAAATAAAGCAGAGGGTTATGTCATCACCTGTAGAATCTACCCATAACACTACAGCCGGACGCAGTTTTGTTGCCGTTGACTGAGCTTTTGCCCAGTAATCCGTGACCATAAAAACCTTAGTTCCGGCAAACCTGGAAAACGCCTCAAACTTAGCCGTTGCCAACCTCTACTGGTATTTTCAAGTCAGAGATGAATCAGAACAAGAGACAGAAAAAACTGTCAAAAATACGTGACATTTTTCATTCGTCATTAACCCTTGATTTGCTACATTTATTCTGAAGTATCCGCTAACTCAAATAGACGTTTTAACCATTCAACAAACTTGTTCGCGATTTCAGCATTATAACTCAGTACCTGTGCAGTAATGGCTTGTCCCATTGGCATTCCTGGCGTTTCTTGCCAAGCTAACCAGGTATGAATTAAGGCTTTGGGATGATGAATTGGCGTGTAACGATTCAATTTCAACTGTTCAATCTCTTCCAAAATCGCCTCGGCTTTTGGACGCAAATTATCATCAGAGGGAATTAGATGGGCAACAAAATCTTCCAACATTCCAGGAAGTTGATTATCAGGCATTAACCAAACGCCTATTTTAGGTTTGTCTGGTTGTGTATACACCCAGCCATCTGGAGGAGGTACTGTCGGAATCGTCTGATATCCACTCTCCACGAGTCGATTTCGTATAGCTTGCCATCGTGCCAGTAAATCTTGATCAGCATCAACGACAATTCCTAATGTTTGTAATTTGGGTTGTTTGATTCTCAATTTTAAACTCTCTAAAATTTCGTCAATCCCTCCTCTATCGATTTCTTTCCCCGGTACTTCTACAGAAAAGGTTTCTGGTAGGTTATATTGTTCACATAAAGCCCAAATCACATGTTGGTCATTCTTCCCTTCAACCAACAATAACTGCTGAGGTTTGGGTAAAGGAGGTTTTCGTGCTTTTGGCATTAACGCACCTCAATACTTTGGCGTACAGCGACGGATAGTTCATCAGCCGGATATTCAACCGGACGTATATCTTCACCCTTACGACTCAATCGAAATAATTTGCTCACTGATGGATCATCGAATTCATCCACGGCTTCTTGAAACGCACAAATGCAGTCCCAACTATGAGTTGTCGCAAAAACTTGTATGTTTAATTCATTGGCTACTTCTAGTATAAATCTCCACATATCAGTCTGGACTTCATAATATAGACCTGTTTCAATTTCGTCTATCAGCAAGACACCATTCTCAACTGTCACGGCTGCCATGGCTAAGTTTAAAATGCGTCGCATACCTTCGCCCATGCTACTGAGAGGAATTGGGTATTCTTTATGACGCCTCAACAGAATACCACTATTGAAGTTTGGCTTGCTTGTAAAACTAATTCGTTCTATATTTTTATCTAATATTTTCAAAGCGTCTATTACCTGATCTTCTTTTGGTGTAAGAGTAATATCATTCCATATAGCAGATATGTCCAGGTTGCTTAAATTATTACTTGGAACAAACCAACTTTTATTCAAGAATTTGTATTCTGGCTTTGATGAACCAGAATATTGATTGGAAAATCCAGGGAATGTCAGCCATCTAGCTTCTATTGAATCATCAGAATATACAGGAACATGATAGGTTTCTTCTTGTGAGTTTAATCGAATAACCAATTCAAAGGGAGTTGTAATTTGAGTTTGACTGCGAAGTTGAGGTGTCTCTAGTTTTTGTCTAATAATTTCAACTTGTAAATTCTGATCTTGGGTTGAACTAAAACTGATTGTTGAATTTAAGCTCGGTGCATGACCATAAAATAGATGGCTAATTTGATAGTGAAACTGAGGGTGGGGGGGTTCACCGGGCAGGCTAAAGCTGGAGCGTTCAACCAGTTCACCTCGGTTATGGAGTAAATAGGCTAAACGTTGAGGATTGCCTTGATTAACGAATAGATACACAGCTTCCAATAATGTGGTTTTTCCACAATTATTCATACCCACGAGTAAATTGACTCGCGCTAACCTATCGATATGAAAGTTCTTGAAGCAGCGATAGTTTTGTATAGTGAGATCACGTAACATAAACTTTTAGCTAAAGGAGCAGTGATTATTTCTTATCTTAGAGGCTAATCGTCACTGTGGTCATAGCTGGGTGATAATGAGCGATCGCACGTTGATCGGTCATCGTCTATTGTTCTAGCTGGTAGGCTTGTCCCATTGGCATTCCTGGCGTTTCTTGCCAAGCTAACCACGTAATTAAAACACACGTTATTAACTACTTACGATTTCTCCAATACTGGGGTCTGCGCTTGTGATGCGCTAATGCCAAAATCCGAATTTGGTTGTTTTCCAGGAGGCGATAGAGTAGAAAGTAAGGAAATTTGGGCAGGATGAGACGACGAATAGAACCTCGAACTCTTGAACCCGCTTCTGGATAAATTCTGAGGAGATTAACTGTATTTTCGACGTCTTCTAAATACTCCAAGCCAAGTCCCGGTTGTTGCGCTTCGTAATAGGCTATGGCATCGGTTAACTCCTGACTTGCCAATGGATGAAATATAACCGTTTTCATTGCCAGGACGCACGAATCTGTTGAAACACGTCCTCAGCCGGAATACCAGTGACTTGACCATCGTCTATTTCGCGATCGCGTGCTTCAGCTTCTTGAGTCCAAACACGTTCAACATCCTGGTCAATTTCACTGAGTTGACTCAAATGTTCCAGAAGTCGCGCCAGCAATGCAACTAGAGAGTCTTTAGGCAGAGCAAGGACTTCAGCTTCAAGCTGTTTGAGGGTCATAGGAGTTTTAGCTCAAGATGGGCAACTATCCTTATCATAATCATATCTTGCGATCGCACGTTGATCGGTCATCGTCTTGTTGCCTTGGTTAAGCCAGATTCAGTTATCAAAAGTGACGCCACCAATATTGTTCTAGCTGGTAGGCTTGGCGCAGGTGTTGTAAGGCGGCTGTTGATAACAATCCTTTTACCAGAGCAACAAATTGTCCCCACGCTAGCAATTGCGACTCACTCTTTGCTCGGTTGAACTGATATCTATAGAATATTGTCCAAAACTCTGGAGCAATTTGAGATTTCCAGCGCTTGCGCCAGCGCACCATGTCTTGAGGCGTGGGAGGTTCGGCTTCCAGGATTGGCGGAAAGTCTGCATAGCTGACGAATCGGCTCAAACCTTTACCGCGAACATAAACGATATGTTGCCAGCATTCGATGCGATAAATCTCGTCAGGAGAGCGGTTAAACAGCAAGGCGACAGTTTCGACGGTGACGAATCGTGCCAAGGGGTGACGGGTGGAGGATTTGTAATTGAGCTTTGAGGCTTCAAAGGTGGGCGTTTTTGTGGTATGTGTTGATAACATAGAAATTACATCCCATTTAATGGGACATTGGCGCGATCGCTCTTAAGTTTGTCAGACTGGGAGAGCGATCGCTTTATATATCGGAATTATCATAAGGTGCAATTGCACCAATAGTCAAGTATGGGTTTAGTCAGGCTGAAAATTCGCGAACTGGCGGCTGAGAAAGGCTGGACGCTCAAAGAGGTTGCTGATCGTTCTGGCGTGACGTACAACACGGTCAAAAGCTATGCCCGCCGTTCCGAGTTGTCAATGGTAGACTTTACCGCGATTTATAAGTTGGCTCGAACCTTTGATGTGATGATTGAGGATGTGGTTGAGATTTTAGAGGAGTAGACGCGATACACTTCCGTTGAACACTACTAGCGTTAAACTGCCTTGGGTTTAACATTTATTCAGCAACCCCTATTTACAACTTATGGAATTCAACAATGATTTGACTTTTTTAGCATCTCGTATCATACCTAGCTCGATAAAATAATTATGGGCTTTGTTTGCATATTCTCGTGCTTTATCAAAATTACATTTAGCCTTCTCTAGATTAGCAAAAGAAGCCAAATAATAGGCTGTTCTACGTTTGTCTTTAGCCGCTTTAACCTCATCAAATCCAATGACAAGAAGATTTTCAGCTTTATTGAATTCACCTTCAGCAATAGCAATATCAGCTAGAATTTTTTGACTGTAATTTTTCTGGCGTTGATTTTGAATTTTTTCTGATTCTTGAATCACCTGATTACAAAGAGCTTGAGCTTGAGAATATCGACCTTGCTCAAATAATACTTCTGATCGTTCTCTATCTATATAAATTTGATGAGCAATACGCTTTTCGTTTGTCAAATTTGTATCATTCAGAATTTTCTGTTCTCGGTTCAACCACTTGTGTGCTTCTTCAGGCTTTTCTAAGCGAAGATAAAGTCCAGCTAAGTGATTGGTTAAGTAGTCTAAATCATCAAAATCACCGTATTGGCGTAATTCCCATGCTTCCAATAAAAGTTTCTCGGCGTTTTCTAAGTCGTTGGGTTTACCCATCAGTAATAATGTTCGTCCCTTACGAGACTTGGCTCCCAAAGTAGTCTTATGCTCCCCTCTTAATGTAGATGCTTTAATAATCCAGCCAAGCCAGAATCGCCTATCTTGCCAATGACCTCTGAGATTAGCATAGTTATTCAAATATGACCAGAGTTCTTTAACATCTTCATAACGTTCTTCATCTTTACACCAGCGAAGAACAGCTAAAATATTTTCCCACTCTTCGTGTAAGCGATTGTACCCTGCGACAAATCGCTCTGGCTTTTTTTCTGGCTCATGATGTTTTTTAGCAAATTTTTTATACCATTCTAGCCATCGATTCAAAGCTTCTTTTTTAAACTCTTGATTTTTGCGTAATTCTGCTAAAGCATACTCACGGGTCAAAGGCAACATTATATAACGTCCTTTGTAAAGGCGTATCAGAGAAATCTGTTGCATTTTTTCTAACCCCTTATTAATTGAAATCATTGGTTCTGTACTGAGTCCAGCAACTTCAACAACTGCATCTCGATCAGGTGATTTGTGAAAGATAGCTATAGACATCAGTAACCTATATGCATGTTCATGTTGCCTCTTGAGATCATCGACTGACTGTTTAAAGCAAAAATGAGCTACATCATTATGGTTACTTTTTAAGTCTGCCAATACTGTTGTGATAGAGTTGCTCATGGCTAAACGACCCATAGTATAAATAATGACAATAGGAATCCCTCCACTAGCTTTAATCAGGTTATTTTTATCCTCATTCGTTAGAGAAATTCCTTTATCATCAGCTTGCTGCTGGATTAGTTGTTTACTTTCTCGTTTAGATAATGAATCTAGGCGAATAGGGACAAAACAAACACCTATTTGCTCACGGGTAGTAATGACTGATTTAACAGTTTTAGGTAATTCGTAAAGAAAAGATAAGACTCTATTTTTATTTTCGATTGTTTCCAGGTTATCAATAATTAATAAAACTTTTTGCTGTCGGAGTCTTTTCCTTATTCGTTCTACCTCATTTTCATGCATGATTGACGGATCATCTAATGTAATTGAAATTGTTCTCCGAATTTCTTGGAGTGTACGCTGAGGATTGAGTTTATCTAAAATTCGGTCTGGTAAAAGTTGATTTTCTTTGGCAGAGGTAAAAATAATTGCATCAAATAAGGGGATTTCACAAGTAATTTTTGAAAGGGTAGAACTATCAGATCTAGCATTTCCGTATTCTCTGTACTCAAGACAGCGATATGCTGCTTCTACAACTAAAGCCGTCTTTCCAACACCACCAATCCCATCTACTGTAATAATTGGAGCGGCATGATCCTCAGATAGGTATCTCATCAAGTCGCATAGTTCTTTTTCACGACCGATGAATTTATAATCCTGTGGGGGTAGGTTCTGATTCGGGAGTGTGCTTAAATGTTCACGACTCGGTTTAACGACAAGTGAGTCAGTAGACTCTCTGGTTTGAACAGGTGGATACCAATCATTGGGATCGACGATATCTGTGGGTTCTAGCTGGAGGACTTTGGCAATTTTCTGGATTGCGTCTTTTTGAGTTCTACGTCCCCAGTGAGGATGTAATAAATTTTTAACCTGCTGTTCGCTAACATCCGCCTCTGTTGCTAGACGTTCTTGGGTATAACTCATTTCGCGCATTTTGTTGTCAAGATGTCTCGAACCATCTTGGCTAGCCAGAAAACCTCTTCTGCGTTGCTGAGTCATAAGTGATAATTAGATGGATTTACTTCTACTGTACTCAAAAATATTCACAATGCCGATAAGTGTGGTTACGTGCGAATAAGAAATCAAGACTTATTTACATTTATTTCGTCTGGACATTAACTCACTAACCTCGATAGGCTTGAAACAAATGGAACGTTTTGAGGAGATACACTGATGTCTTTACAACATACTGCTCAAATCCTTGCAGAAGAACCAACTTCGCAACATTTACCCAACACTCTCAACTCGGTCAATGTCCCACTATCAGGTAAAAATTTGTCTGCGAAAGTAGACCAAACGTTAAAAACGTCATCCAAAATTCGCATCTGCAAAATAATGAACCATAAACTTCGCCTGTTAATTCCGTCTACCATTCATATTGATATTCCTTGGGAAACTTCGGCTTATGTGGAACAAGCCAACCAACTATTGAGTGAATGTTTTGGGGGCAGTATTTGTAAAAAATTTGTCGGTTTCTATAAAAGTAGTGATTATCGCCTCATCAGTGAGTCAATTTTTGAAGTCGAAGTTTGGATGACAGAGGCAGAACTGCTGCACCATCTTCCCAAGTTAGAAGACTTCATCCTCCAATTGCTAACAGAATTGCAACAAGAAACAGTTTTTTTGATAATTGACGATACAGCTTCACTAATAGAGAAGAGGAAAACCGATAATTTCAACGTTGAAGCCATAGCTGCATAGAATGATGGATTTAAATTCTCCCTGGTGTAAGTGCAACCCAATCTAGGTTAGCTAGCTCCTAAGTCCGCGTAGGCGGACTTTGTTTGCGTAGCCGTGACTTCCAGTCGCTGGGGTAAAAAAGGGCTTAAACGAAAAATCCCCCACCCGAAGGCAGGGGATTTATTTAATTACCTACAAGGCTTCAGTTCGCTAACCGAACTTACCCGCAGTCGAGGCAATCACAAACGCCGCGTAAGTTAAGACATACCCCACAGTAAAGTGAGCTAAACCAACCACACGAGCTTGAACGATGGACAGAGCAACCGGCTTGTCCTTCCAACGAACCAGGTTCGCCAGAGGAGTGCGCTCGTGCGCCCAAACCAACGTTTCAATCAGTTCTTGCCAGTAACCACGCCAGCTAATCAGGAACATGAAGCCAGTCGCCCAAACCAGGTGTCCTAAGAGGAACATCCAAGCCCAAACAGACAGGTTATTGGTTCCAAACGGGTTGTACCCGTTGATTAGCTGAGAGGAGTTCAGCCAGAGGTAATCACGTAGCCAACCCATCAGATAGGTTGAGTTCTGATTAAATGTAGCTACGTTGCCTTGCCAGATGCCCAGATGCTTCCAGTGCCAGTAGAAGGTTACCCAACCAATGGTATTCAGCATCCAGAACATGGCTAGATAGAAAGCATCCCAAGCGGAGATATCGCAAGTGCCGCCACGACCGGGACCGTCGCAGGGGAAGCTGTAGCCGAAGTCTTTTTTATCGGGCATCAGCTTAGAACCACGGGCATCCAACGCACCTTTGACCAGAATCAAGGTGGTGGTATGCAGACCGAGTGCGATCGCGTGGTGAACTAAGAAGTCACCAGGACCAATGGTCAGGAACAAGGAGTTCGTACCATCGTTAATCGCATCTAACCAACCGGGTAACCAAACGTTCCCGTAGTTGGGCCAAGCCGTGGTCGCAATGCTATCAGGATTGGATAGCAGCGCATCGAATCCATAGAGCAGCTTACCGTGAGCCGCTTGAATCCATTGAGCGAAAACTGGCTCAATTAGAATTTGCTTTTCAGGAGTCCCAAATGCTACAACCACATCGTTGTGAACATAGAGACCTAAGGTGTGGAATCCGAGGAACAAGGAAACCCAGCTCAAGTGAGAGATGATTGCTTCCTTGTGATCCAATACCCGTGCCAACACATTGTTCTTATTCGCTTCGGGGTCGTAGTCCCGCACCAGGAAGATTGCTCCGTGGGCGAAAGCACCAACCATTAAGAAGCCCGCAATGTATTGGTGGTGAGTATACAACGCTGCCTGCGTGGTATAATCCCGCGCCATAAACGCATAAGGCGGCAAGGAATACATGTGTTGCGCCACCAGCGAGGTAACTACACCTAAGCAAGCCAAGTGCCAACCTAACTGGAAGTGCAGCGAGTTGTTATAGGTGTCGTAGATTCCTTTGTGACCTTCACCCAACAAACCACCAAACGGGGTTCCCGGAGGGGGATTGTGCGCTGCCATGATGTCTTTCATGCTGTGTCCAATACCGAAGTTCGTCCGGTACATGTGACCCGCAATGATAAACAGAACAGCGATCGCTAGGTGGTGATGAGCAATGTCGGTCAGCCACAGGGATTCAGTCTGAGGATGGAACCCACCTAAGAAGGTAAGAATCGCAGAGCCAGCACCTTCGGACGTACCAAAGATATGGTTGGCTGTATCTGGATTCTGGGCATAAACCCCCCAGTTTCCTGTGAAAAACGGAGCTAAACCCGCTGGGTGTGGCTTGACGGACAGGAAGTTATCCCAACCCACATGCTGTCCCCGAGCTTCGGGAATCGCAACGTGAACCAGGTGACCCGTCCATGCTAAGGAACTCACCCCAAACAAACCCGCTAAGTGGTGGTTTAGGCGAGACTCAGCATTTTTAAACCAAGCCAAGCTGGGACGGAACTTGGGTTGTAAGTGCAGCCAACCTGCAAACAGGAAGACGGCGGATAGCACCAGGAGGAACAATGCCCCTTGATACAGATCCCCATTTGTCCGCATCCCTACGGTGTACCACCAGTGATACACCCCAGAGTAAGCAATATCAACAGGGTTAGACGCACCGGCTTGAGTAAACGCATCAACAGCCGGTTGACCGAATTGAGGGTCCCAAATCGCGTGGGCGATCGGACGGACGTTGAGCGGATCTTTGATCCACTGTTCAAAGTTGCCTTGCCAGGCGACGTGGAACAGACTGCCAGAGGTCCACAGGAAAATGATTGCAAGATGACCGAAGTGAGAGGCGAAAATCTTCTGATAAAGATTTTCCTCCGTCATGCCATCATGGCTCTCAAAGTCATGGGCGGTGGCAATTCCGTACCAGATTCGACGTGTTGTCGGATCTTGAGCGAGATCCTGGCTAAATTTCGGAAATTTTGTTGCCATCTGTCTTTCGTTAGGAAATCCTACAGAGACTTATGCTTTTGCTGCTCGTTTTCTGTCTTTTTTGACCCCCTGGAACCGAAGTTCCAGTTTGGGATGGGGTCGAGACAGGCAAGACATGGTGTCCTGCTTTATAGTGGTATCGATTCAAACAGCCGTCATCCGACTGATAGGATTCGTGCCAGGAAGAACGACCAAGTGGTGACAATTCCTCCTAGGAGGTAGTGAGCTACCCCCACAGCCCGACCCTGAACGATGCTCAGAGCGCGAGGCTGAATCGCTGGAGCCACTTTTAGTTTATTATGCGCCCAGACAATGGATTCGATCAGCTCTTGCCAGTAGCCGCGACCACTGAACAGGAACATCAAACTGAATGCCCAGACAAAGTGAGCGCCTAAGAACAGGATGCCATAAGCTGACAACGCTGTACCGTAGGAGTTAATCACCTGAGAGGCTTGCGCCCAGAGGAAGTCACGCAACCAACCGTTAATCGTAATGGCGCTGGCGGCAAAGTTACCGCCCGTGATGTGAGACACGGTACCATCGGACGCCACTGTTCCCCACACATCGGACTGCATCTTCCAGCTAAAGTGGAAAATCACAATCGAGATGCAGTTATACATCCAGAACAGACCGAGGAAAACATGATCCCAAGCTGATACTTGGCAAGTACCACCCCGACCTGGACCATCGCAGGGGAAGCGGAAACCCAGGGATGATTTGTCAGGAATCAAACGAGAGTTCCGGGCGTATAGCACACCTTTAAGCAGAATCAGTGCGGTGACATGAATCTGGAAGGCGTGAATATGGTGGATTAAGAAATCCGCCGTTCCCAAGGTGATGGGCATCATTGCCACTTTGCCACCCACAGCAACCATGCCACCGCCAAAGGCGTAGCTGACAGGTTCTAGGGCATTGGGAGCGGTTCCGCCGGGAGCTAGGGTATGCAAATGCTGCACCCACTGAGCAAAGATCGGTTGGAGTTGAATCCCCGTATCCGAGAACATATCTTGAGGACGACCAAACGCTCGCATCGTGTCGTTGTGAACGTACAGACCGAAGCTATGGAAGCCGAGGAAGATACAAACCCAGTTCAGGTGAGAAATAATCGCATCCCGGTGACGAAGTACCCGATCTAACAGGTTATCCACATGAATATTCGGATCGTAGTCCCGCACCATGAAGATCGCTGCGTGAGCAGCCCCCCCAACGATACAGAATGCACCAATCCACATGTGGTGGGTAAAGATGGACAATTGCGTTCCATAATCGGTGGCTAAGTACGGATACGGAGGCATCGCGTACATGTGATGCGCCACGATAATGGTCAGCGAACCGAGCAGCGCTAAGTTCCAGGACAGTTGAGCATGCCAGGAGGTGGTGAAGATCTCATACATCCCTTTGTGGCCTTGACCAGTGAAGGGACCTTTATGAGCTTCCAGAACTTCCTTAAAGCTATGACCAATTCCCCAGTTCGTCCGGTAGAAGTGACCTGCGATGATAAACAGAACCGCGATCGCTAAGTGGTGATGCGCGGTGTCTGAGAGCCACAATCCACCTGTGGTTGGGTTTAACCCACCTTTAAAGGTGAGGAAGTCAGCATACGCCCCCCAGTTCAGGGTGAAGAAAGGCTTCAACCCTTGCTCGAAACTGGGATATAACTCTGCCATCAAGCTCTTGTTCAGGATGAACTCGTGGGGGAGAGGAATATCCTCAGGAGCTACCCCAGCATCCAGTAGCTTGTTGATCGGCAGAGAGACGT
The DNA here is from genome assembly GCF_040217205.1 of Coleofasciculus sp. A1-SPW-01. NCBI lineage: Bacteria > Bacillati > Cyanobacteriota > Cyanophyceae > Coleofasciculales > Coleofasciculaceae > Coleofasciculus > Coleofasciculus sp. A1-SPW-01. The sequence goes on from NZ_JAVJNP010000010.1 coordinate 44,032, forward strand.
GAATCTGGTGACCCGCCCAACCTAATGATCCACAACCTAACAATCCAGCTAAGTGGTGGTTCATTACGGACTCTACATTCTGGAACCATTCCAACTTGGGCGCCCGCTTGTGGTAGTGGAACCAGCCAGCAAACAGCATGAGGGCTGCCATGACTAGACCACCAATAGCGGTGCAGTAGAGTTGGAATTCATTCGTGATTCCAGATGCACGCCAGATTTGGAAGAATCCTGACGTGATTTGAATGCCGTGGAACCCGCCACCGACATCCGCATTCAAAATGTCTTGACCCACGATGGGCCAGACTACTTGAGCGCTTGGCTTGATATGAATTGGATCAGTAAGCCAAGCTTCGTAGTTGGAAAACCGAGCGCCATGGAAATACATGCCGCTCAACCAGACAAAAATAACCGCTAGGTGACCGAAGTGAGCGCTAAAGATTTTGCGCGATACATCTTCTAGGTCACTGGTATGACTATCGAAATCATGAGCGTTCGCGTGAAGGTTCCAAATCCAAGTGGTGGTTTTTGGTCCCTTGGCTAGGGTACGGTCGAAATGTCCCGGTTTAGACCACTTCTCAAATGAAGTAGGAACGGGATCTTTATCAACTGTTACCTTTGCCTTCGTGTCCCGCTCAGGAGGGCTGATTGTCATCAGGAGTCTCCTCTCTATACAAGGAACGAGAAATATCCAAAAGGAAGTTTGCTTTTTTATCAATTTAGCGGAAAGTACCGCTTTTGGCGTAACTTTCCTGGAAAAACGATATCCCCGTTGAAATCTAGGGGATAACTCTTTTGTTGATGATAGGTCTTGCTGGAGGCAGTCTTGGGCTGCACTTAACAAAAATTCAAATTTCAGCAAATCAAGGTCTACTTTGGGTTTTGATTTGAGCAAACTCCCAAAAAAGTCAAGAGTGTGATCGATAAAATTTACAAAACTAAACAATAGATGGGTTTAATCTCAGATTGGTCATTCGTCCTTCGTCCTTCGTTATCTCCCCCATCCATCATGTAGAGGAGGAGTAGAGGAGGAGCCATTGTTCGCTATAGTTCCTAATGAGCAGAATTAGTTGAGGAGATGGTGTGTTGGCTAGGAATCTCTGGTGGAAAACAGTAAGAGCAATTTGTTCAGTCGTACTGGTAGTAGTACTGATGGTGGGACTGGTGGCATGTGGCGATCGCACCGAAACCTTACCCCCCATTGAAGAGGAAGTCCCACCGCCAACCAAACCAGTGGCACAACTTTCAGAAGTCGCCCCACCCCCAGTGATTCAGCAATTGAACCGCCGCTTAGAAAGCTATCAGCCTCAAGTCACCATCTTGAGTCCCACTCCGGATCAGATTCTCCAAGACACCACCGTCTCCGTAAAATTCCAGGTGCAGGACTTACCCCTGTTCAAAAACCCAGAATTAAACATGGGTCCTCATCTCAACGTAATTCTTGACAATCAGTCTCATATTCCGGTTTACAACGTCGATAAACCCCTAATCTTGGAAGACTTATCCCCCGGAACCCACACCCTAAGAGTGTTCGCCGCTCGTCCTTGGCATGAAAGCTTTAAAAATGAAGGAGCCTACGCTCAAACCACATTTCACGTATTTACCAAAACTGACGATAATAATCCGGTAGCCAACCTACCGCTTTTAACCTACAACCATCCCCTAGGCAGCTATGGTACTGAACCTATCCTGCTCGACTACTACCTGACAAATGCTCCCCTGCACCTTGTCGCCCAAGAAAACCCAGAAGACGAGATTGTCGATTGGCAAATTCGCGTCACCATCAATGGTGAAAGTTTTACCCTTGATCGCTGGCAGTCCGTTTATCTCAACGGCTTTAAACCCGGTAAAAACTGGGTGCAGCTAGAGTTTCTGGATGAGCAAGGAAATCCGGTTAAAAACGCCTACAATAACACAGCGCGGCTAATTAGTTATCAACCGGGGGGCAATGACACACTCTCTCAGTTAATGCGGAACGAACTCTCTATTGAAGTTGCCCGTAGCCTTATCGATCCCAACTATAAAGTTCAAGCCGCACCAACACCCACGCCAGAAGTAACCCCGACACCCGCCCCTGAACCGACTCCATCGCCTACAGTAGAGCCAACACCAATACCGTCAGTGTCTCCCACTCCTGTTGAAGAAGAACCAACGGTTGAACCAGAGATACCCGAAGAAATTCCCACCCCTGAACCCGAAACACCTGTTCAAGAAAAACCAATACCTGAAACCAAAACAGGGGAAGACTCTCCCACAGTCGTAGAACCTGCTACGCCCGATGAAACCTTCCCCTCAGCCAAAGACTTGGAAACTCCTGAAGCCACACCCACAGACAAATCCCCCACCCGTGGCTTTTTCAATCGCTTCTATCAAACCATCCGGGAACGATTCCAAAAACCCAAAGTGTCTCCTACCCCATCCCCTGAACAACCAGAAGAACTAGAAACACCGTTACCTGAACCTGAAGTTTTGCCAGAGGAAACAGAGTCGCCGCCCGAACCCCAAGCCGATAGAGAACCTGTAACTTCACCCCAGATAAATCCTGATGAAACATCGGATATCGTGACTGAGGAAACCAAATCTCAGCCAAAACCCGAAGCATCTACACCCCTTGATAAAACCCAAACATCGCCACAGGAACCCCAAGCCGATAGAGAACCTGTAACTCCATCCCAAAAAACTCCTGAGGAAGCCTCGGATATCGTGACTGAGGAAACCAAATCTCAGCCAGAACCCGAAGCATCTACACCTTTGGATAAAACTCCAACATCCCCAGAAAAACCCCAAGCGGAAACCGAACCAGTAACTCCAGCCCCAAAAACTCCTCCACAGCCATCTGAAGTGATTCCAGAGGACACGGAATCGAACCCAGAGACAACCAAAACTGTCCCAGAAGAGGCAACAGAAAAATCAGTAACTCCCGATAAACCATTACCGCCGGAATCCCCTGAATCGGAAGAAAACACGCCAACTCCCTCGCCAACACCAACAATTAAGCCTGTCGTTCCTGACGCTGACTTGCCACCAACCTTACCCGAACTGATTGAAAGATAATGCGAATAACTGGCTTCCCCATAGAACAAAAAGCGAAGATTTCTTTGGTCTCTCCCATGGAAAAAAAGCGAAGCATCCTCTGGCTTCCCCGTGCAAAAAAAGCGAAGCAACATCTGGTCTCCCCCATGGAACAAAAAGCGAAGCAACATCTGGTCTCCCCCATGGAACAAAAAGCGAAGCAACATCTGGTCTCTCCCATGGAAAAAAAGCGAAGCAACATCTGGTCTCCCCCTTTTGAAGGGGGACGGAAGGGGGATCTCAAGGGGCACGGAAAGCAGATTACATCTGTTGCGAATACTTGGAAAAACGGTATTACGGTGAACGGTGGGTTAGGATCTCAGCAGTAAGCAATGAACAATCACTGAGAATCGCATGACACCACGGGTTCGAGCGCCAGAACTTCCCCAAGACAGCATCTGGTTAAATACCAATCACCCGCTTTCCCTGACGAATTTGAAAGGGCGAGTGGTGATTCTCGACTTTTGGACGTACTGCTGTATTAACTGTCTCCATGTTCTGCCAGACTTAAACTATTTAGAACAAAAATATAAAGATAGTCTGATTGTGATTGGTATTCACTCAGCTAAATTTGATAACGAAAAAGATGCAGAAAATATTCGTCAGGCAATTCTTCGCTACGATGTCGAGCATCCCGTTGTTGTAGACTTTAATGGTAATCTCTGGCAGCAGTATGCGGTTCGGGCGTGGCCCACGTTAATTGTGATTGACCCAGAAGGATATGTGATTAGAGACGTGGCGGGAGAAGGGAATCGAGAGGTTCTCGATCAACTCATAGGGGAACTGATTCAGAAACACCAGCACAAAGGCACAATGACAATGGAGCCACTTCATTTCACCTTGGAAAAACAGCAACATCCCCTGACCAATCCTTTGGCATTTCCCGGTAAAGTCCTGGCTGATGAATTTAGCGATCGCCTATTTATTGCTGACTCTGGTCATCATCGCATTCTGGTGAGTACGTTGACAGGTGAAGTATTAAATATTATTGGTACAGGTGAACCGGGATTGACCGATGGTACGTTTGCTGAAGCCCAATTTTTTGCGCCTCAAGGTATCACCCTAGATCCCGACAACCAGCGTCTTTATGTAGCAGATACGGACAATCATTGCTTGCGCTGCATTCATCTAGAAACTAAGCAAGTTGAAACCATCGCGGGTACTGGAGAGCAAAGTCGCCAGATTCAACCCCATAGCGGTTTAGGGTTACAGACAGCGTTAAATTCGCCGTGGGATATTGAAATAATTGATAATCGCCTGTTGATTGCGATGGCGGGTTCTCATCAAATCTGGGAAATGCAGCTTGAAACGGGTGAGATTGGCACTTATGCGGGGACAGGTGCAGAAGCTTGCTTAGATGGGTCACTTAATGAAGCCGCCTTTGCTCAACCCAGTGGGATTACCAGCGATGGTCGAGAACTCTACGTGGCTGATAGTGAAGTCAGTTCGATTCGGGGAGTGGGTCTAATTAATAATTTACCTGTGCGGACAATTTGTGGCAGTGGTGAACTGTTTGAGTTTGGCGATCGCGATGGTCACAAGTCAGAGGTACGACTCCAGCACTGTTTAGGAGTGGAATATACGCAAAATTACCTCTGGGTAGCGGATACTTATAATCACAAAATTAAGCGCGTCGATCCGACTACAGGGAGTTGTCAGACGTTATTAGGTAACGGAAAAGCGGGACACCGTGACGGTCAGAGTCATGAGGCGGAGTTTGCCGAACCTTCTGGAGTCAGTGCGATCGCGGCTCGTCTCTACATCGCTGATACGAATAATCATGTCATCCGTTGCGTTGATTTGGGTACGTTAGAAGTGACCACTTTAAATTTGAGCGGGTATTAGGTCTTTTGCCTGTTACCTATTACCTTTTTACACGACAGTAGGGGTACGGCATTGCCGTGTCCTCTTCTGTGCTGCTAAAAGATTGCAATTTACGTAGAGAGGGATTAAATTGCAAACTTAAGATATGACTTATTTTCTTGTCATCTGTGAATCACACTGAAACCAGACAACTAGGCTTCTTTTCCTTGGCGGCTTTGCTGGTGTCGGCACATTATGGTTTGGGATTTGTTCTCGGAACCGCCGAAAAAGCCTTAACCTTGGGTTGGGCAGGTAGCCTCTATCCGATTTCTATTGCCCTTGGCACCCTGATACTCCTGGTATTTGCTCGATTCTATTGGCGATCAGTTGAACCAATCTGGACATTACTGGGGAACCGCTACGGATATACTGTCAAAGTGCTGGTGGGAATCATGTCCTGGTTATCGCTAATTGGGATTTTTGCGGTGCAAATTATTGCGGGCGCATTTATCCTCAAAGTCTTAGATTTACCCGTACAGCCCAGTATGCTAGGCTTAGCACTGGTTTTTCTGCTTTCTTCGATACTCCCCATTGAGAAAGCCAGTTGGCTATTCCGAGGATTATTGGGATTCAATATCCTGGCATTATTGTACGCGATCGCGAAACTGCACGCGGTTCCCCTCTATTTGCACGCCCCGATGGATTTCATCCCCGCACTTCACCAGATGAGTCCTCCGGCTTTAATCGGCATCTCCTTATCGACAGTATTGCTGGTGTTGATTGATATGAAATATCACCAATTTGTCGTGCAAGCTAAGAATATGCGTAGCCTCTATCTCGGCTGTGTCTTGGCGGCTATCTTATTTCTGTTTCTGGCGTTATTACCGTCTGCTGTAGTAATTGCTAGCCAAACGGCTGGGATTTTACCCACCGATATTGATGGCAAAGCAATCATTCCTTGGATTTTACTATGGCTGGGTGGAGGCGCTAATCACTTGGGGGGACAGTTGTTGATTTTATCATTAATCGTACCCGCTTTAGGCGTCGGGAGTAGTATTTTGCGGGTGCAGACGAAGGTGGTTTTAGACTTTGAATTAATTTCCGATTCTCAACTGAATCGGCTATTGGTTGTCATTATCAATACGGGTTTGGGATTAGCCGTCGCGTTGAAGGGTGGTTCAATTATTAGTCTCATTATCTTGTTTTATGCCGTGTATGTAGCAACCGTTTGGGTTCCCTTTGCGGCTTATCTCGTCGATGAAACCGGAGGCTATACGTTTGCCGCGAGTAGTGTGCGACTGGCATTAATTATCAGTGGTGTATCGGCAGTGGCAATGCTAATATTGACCCTGTTAAAACCTGACGCCGCTTTTTTTAACAGTGCGGAGTTAAGTATTATCATGTTGGGCATGGGGTTTGGTTGCTTGGGGTTAGGCGTAGGTGAAATAATTGAGAAGTATTTGCCTATTTCTCCCATCAAAGAGGAATTGTAAGTCATTTGTCCTTTGTCCTCCGTCCTTTGTCATTCGTTTTGATGCATCCCCGCCAGAAAGATGTAGTAGCGTGGCACATCTAATTGGATGGATTAGGCTTGCGTGCATAAATTGTAGGGGCGTGTAGGGGCGCAAGGCTTGCGCCCAATTTAGCTTATCCGGCGATTCATCCTCCCCATAAGCATAGATTTCATCTCGCACCGCCATCGGTACAACAATCTCAGCACTCAGCACCCGCAATAACTCAAGATACCCACCCTTACTCAAAAAAATCAGTGGTGAAGTATTAATTACCGTCAAGCTAGGCACGCTCTAACTCCTGCTCCAAATCATCGAAATCTACCCGAAAAACATCAATTTTATGCCGAGCCAAAACTTCCAGAAAATCCCGACGATTTAATCCAGAAATCTGCGCCGCCTTCTCCTGAGACACTTCCCCCTGCTGATACCAAAATATCGCCGCTGCCAAACGCATCTCTTTCCCAAACTCCTGGGGAGACTTACGCCGTGCTGACAATATTTCCTCAGATAAATTTAGAATAATTTTAACCATTTTATTGGACTCTTGGTATTTTTCATTCTCCCCTTATTGTAGAGTAGTGATGCACCCGACAGGATTAGCGATCGCCTGCGGTAAGTTTCGGGACTGCGCTGTAGGATGGGAATTACACTAAGCTGTCACGCATTTAAATTGGGAATGGGTAGCGAGCAAGATGCAAAGCCTTCGGCATGGCTTCGCTTAACGCACTACAAGGATTTCGCAATTCTTGACATTATGGTTTAAATGCCGAACAGCTTACAATAACCCTGATATCCAATTTTTCAACAGTTTGTTCATGGAGATGGTGCGTTCTCATCCAGATATTTGGTTTGAGATCAGGGGTTGAATTAAGGAACGCACCCTACCAAATCGTACTGGGGCAAATTACGCGATTAAGGAAAGCCATTAGTCTCTTTTATCATAAATAAAACTTGGATGATTTACACCACAGCTTGGAGGGCACGATAGTATCGTGCCCCTACCCAATCCATTATCTCGCTTGTTATCGTAGGGACACGGCATTGCCGTTTCCTCTTCTGTGCTTATCGTGTATTTTATCTATTGTATAAACTTGATCAAATCCCACAATAAATAAAAACCATACAACTAAGGTTTGAGTCCTTGTTCAAAAGCATCGATCGCTTCAATTTGGTCATAAATAAAAACACATTGTTCTAGTAACGCTATATCTAATTCTGGTAATAATTCGCTGGTTACAATTTGTTCATATCCATAGTTATCCTCAAATATAGATAGCGTTGCTTCTCGTAAATGATAAAGTTTTAGTCGATTCGTTTTCCATAGCCATACCTCAGTCACGCCCAAACGTCGGTAGATATCCAGCTTGTCAATACTGCCACTGGTAATAATGACTTCCACCGCTAAATCTGGTATATCTTTCTCCTCTCCAATGCAGTAACATTCATCCGGTTCAGCGCCCACTTTTTTAAGTTGCTTCTTGACTCGGGGACTTCCCCTCGGCGTGTGTTTGATTCGCTTTTTTATCAAATAAAACTCTATCAGTGTAGCCAGACGTTTTTTAAGTTTTTCATGTTTAAAAGACGGTGACACAATTTCTAATACTCCATCCGAATAGGTGATGTGGTAATGAGGATTGTTTTCCAGTTTGGCTAGTAGGGCTTCGTATTGATTCCAGCTTACCTCACTCGTCGTGAATATCTCCTCTGGGTCATCAATTTGAGCAATTTCTGGCTCGTTAATCAGTTCTTGGAGACTATTGAGCATTCTTTTTTGTCCTATTGCTTCAAGTTGCATTTGGCTGCAATCGCGCCATTGTGCTTCAGCTATTTAATCTTAATTATAAGCGTTATAATCTCCCTCTCTTCCCATCTCCCCCTCTCCCAAAATACCCTAGTAGAGACGCGCCATGGCGCGTCTCTACACTATTGCCAAAACGAACGATCTACTTGACCCCAGATGCTTTCTTCGGCTTATAGGTAGAAGCAACGTGCAATTCCTTCAACTGCTTTTCTCCCACCTGGGCGGGTGCTTCCGTTAACAAACAACTGGCTTGCTGCGTCTTGGGAAACGCAATCACATCCCGAATCGATTCTTCCCCGGCTAACAACATAACTAACCGATCTAAGCCATAAGCAATTCCGCCATGAGGGGGTGCGCCATAATCAAAGGCTTCCAGTAAGAAACCAAATTTATTTTGAGCCTCTTCTGGCGACAATCCAATCGCCTCAAATACTCGTCTCTGAATATCCGGCTGGTACATCCGCAAACTGCCACCGCCGACTTCATAGCCGTTATACACTAAATCATACGCTTGCGCCCTTGCCGTTTTCAGATCATCGATATCATCAGGGTGTGGCGCGGTAAAGGGGTGATGAATTGCCTCTAAGCGCTTTTCATCCGCATTCCATTCAAACATCGGATAATCTGTCACCCAGAGTAAATTAATTTTCGTCGGGTTAATTAGTCCTAACTCTTGACCCAATACTTGGCGCAGACGATCTAATGTTTTATTCACCACATCCGTATCCCCCGCACCAAATAGGAGTAAATGACCGGGTTTTGCCCCTGTAATCTCTAGCAGTTTCTGTTTCTGTTCTTCACTGAGATTATCTTTAATCGCCCCAATCGTATCGATTTCCCAGTTGTCTCGCACCCGAATATAAGCTAAACCTTTAGCACCTGCTGCAGCGGCTTCGTTAAATAAGTCACCACTCTTACCCGGTTTAATTCGCACGTTGGAAATTTTGTCGTTACCGCCAGGAATTGGTAACACTTTTACCTTACCCCCAGCCGCCACTGCACCGGAAAAGACTTTAAATCCTGAATCTTTGAGTAATTCCGATACATCCACCAGTTCCAAGCCAAAGCGGGTATCGGGTTTATCCGTACCGTAGCGTTCCATGACTTCAGCGTAGGTAAAACGGGGAAAGGGGCGGGGAATGTCTATCCCTTTTACGGTTTTAAAGATATGACAAACCAAGCCTTCATTAAGCTGGAGAATCTCATCCTGGGACATAAAACTCATTTCCATGTCCAACTGGGTAAACTCCGGCTGACGATCTGCCCTTAAATCTTCATCCCGAAAGCAACGGGCAATCTGATAGTAACGGTCTAATCCGGCGACCATCAACAATTGCTTGAATAATTGCGGGGATTGTGGTAAGGCATACCATTGTCCAGGATTCACGCGAGACGGTACCAAATAGTCTCTCGCCCCTTCCGGTGTGGAACGGGTTAACATTGGGGTTTCCACCTCAATGAAGTGTTGCTCATCTTCTAAATACCGACGAATCGCCTTAATCACCTCATGGCGCAATTCTATATTTTGGCGCATGCGATCGCGGCGAATATCCAGATACCGATATTTGAGCCGCAAGTCTTCCCGCACGGCTTCGGCGTCAGCAGTAGACACCTGAAAGGGTAACTGCTTCCGCACCGTATTCAACGGGTTAATCTGATCCGCATACACTTCCACTTCACCCGTGGATAAATTCGGGTTGAGCGAATCATCAGGACGCCGACTCACACGTCCGGTAATTTGGACTACATATTCATTCCGCACGGCTTCTGCATTCCTATAAGAATCTGGCGTGCGCTGAGGATCACTAACAATCTGCACAATACCCGTGCGATCGCGCAAATCTAAAAATATCACCCCCCCGTGGTCACGTCGCCGATCTACCCAACCACAGAGGGTAACGGTTTCACCAACATGGTTACTTCGCAATTCGCCGCAATAATGAGTCCGCATAACCGATGAAAAAATAAGTGCTTTGACAGGGAGGAACGTCTAAGGTAACAGAATGTGAACGCTTTGCCCATTATCCTGCATTCGGTGGTCATTGTCTTTGTCTTCCCACCAACTTCATCGTCTCTGGATAGAGGAAGATGTTGATCTAACCACAGATTCTAAGCAAACTCTACCGATCGGAGGGCGATCCCTGTTTGTAAAGTTTGGTAAACATAAGAGTAGAGATATTTTGTTGTATTAGAGGAAAAAAACTATATGGCTTCTACTCAACCGACTGGTGTAAACCCATTTCTACAACCTTTCAGATGATCAGCAGCTAGCCGCGATGCGAGAAATCGTCAATTGTGAGGATACACAAGTATCACGGGCGTATGGGGCATTGAGTGAAAATAACCAATTGTTAGTCTGGTATGCTTGGGCGCAAGGAATGGGTGATACGGTTGTCGATATGCCCCTAGACTACAAAGCTCAGTCAGAGGTGAATTCGATTCTATCCCAAATCGAAAATCTAGATTTCGAGGGGCAAATCTCCCTACTGCGCCAAGTTGCTGGTGATATGGGTTACAGTCCCGTTGACCCCGTTCCCAGCCAGGAAGAAACCGGAAAAACTCCTAGTTTATAGAGTCTCAAGGGATTGGGGAAGTAGGGGCTTGGTAACCAAGCCCCTATCCGATTGATCGAAAAGTCCGTGATAAGTTCGATTGTGAGATAGAGTTGGATACTTGGATAATGGATGGATTTAGTGGTATTCATACCCTTTGACTGTCTCACCAGCTCAAACCCGGACTTATCGAGGATGATGACAATGACCATTAACACGGCGAAGATTGAGAACATTTTGCAAAATTTTGTGACGGGCACCAGTGAGGTTCAGGGAGCAGCTTTGGTGTCTCCAGACGGGCTACCCTTAGCTTCAAGCTTGCCCAATGAGATGGATGAAGAACGAGTTTCCGCCATGTCAGCCGCGATGCTGTCGTTGGGAGAGCGGATTGGCTCAGAATTGTCCCGAGGCTTTCTTGATCGCATCTACGTGGAAGGCGATCGCGGCTACGGCATTTTAACCAATTGCGGCGAATATGCTGTGTTACTGGTTTTAGCTAGCAAAGCGGCGAAACAAGGTGTACTGTTGCTGGAAATTAAGCGTGTCATTCCAGAGTTGAAAGCGGCGCTTGATCCAATCCGGAAAATATCCGGAGCGTATGACACTCAATCACAGATCGCCGAATAATTCATGAACCCGACAGGAATCGCAATTCATCTCCTACCTCTATCAGGGCTGTGACGGGGTGGGATACTCTCTTTCACCCACTGAAGTGAAGAATGAGTTTGCCCAGAACGTAGTGTGGGGTTTAGTTTAAGCTCATATTGGGATAGAGATTGAATCCCTATAGCTCTCTCAAGTCAGTGAGGCAGACTCAAGCGATGCTCGCGAGACCCGTCTTGGAGTCGAAAAAATCCTGAGAACTGACACCCAATCTTGAATCAGGCAGTGTAAACTTGTCCTGACTGTTGCTTTGGCGCTCTGACTGATGTTGCCAAGGTTAGGATAACACGATTACTATAGATCATAAAGATATTTATGATTTATCTAAGATAAGTAACAAAAAATTGATTATTCTTCAATTGAAATTGTAAACCTAAGACAATAAGTCTAGAGTTGGTCTATTTTTTGACAAGTTTTTAGCAAGTAGTGGACAAGTAATGGCAATTACAAGCTGTTTATCGGAGTTTTCTCTCCCCGAACTATTTCAATTTCTGGATCAAGGTAGCAAAACCGGATTGCTGACCTTGCGATTCCTGACAGAAAATCATGAGAAACGAGTACGCCATGTACTATTACATCAAGGGCGTATTGTCGCTGTGACCAATCGCTTGGATCACCAGTGCTTGCTCGCCATGATTGTACAACGAGGCTGGATTAGCCCGGAAGTGTTGCGAGAGCAGGTGAACCGTTGCCCAGCCAATATTCCGATTGGTTTATATTTAAAGACTCAATCGTTTCTCCAGCCGGAACAACTCAGACTGTTGTTCCACGCTCAAGTTCTACGGCAAGTCTGTGGTTTGTTTCGGCTGAGAGAGGCTCGATTTAAATTTGATACTAAAGCGACTTTGCCCACGACGGAAATGACTGGCTTAAGCCTCAGCGCCACCGAAGCTACGTTAATGGGTTTACGAGTGTTAAGAGACTGGGTATTATTAGCAAACAAACTGCCAGAACCAACCTCCGCCCTGTCGAGAGTAGTGATTGGCAAGCGTCATCTGCGCTTGGATTCGGTGGAAGGGCAAGTTTGGCAGCGCTCAAATGGCTCGATTTCTCTGAATACAATGGCAACTCAGCTCAAACAACCCATAGAAATAATTCAACAAACGGCATTCCGACTGATTAGCGTGGGTTTAGTCCAAGAAGTCCCAATGATGACGGCGGCGTCTCGTTCTAAAGCAATGGCAGAAGATGTGTTAGAGCCTGTAGCTGCTGGAACCAATCACGGCAGTAAAGAGGATAATGGCTCTGAGGTTAGTCCTTCGTTTATGCAAAACTTGCTGGGTTTCTTGAGGAGCAGCAAGTAACGGTGGAAATTATGCGTCTAGTTGTTACGGGTACAGTAGGTGCTGGCAAGTCCACCTTCATTCGCTCAGTTAGTGAGATTGCTGTAGTTGATACAGATCGACTCTCAACCGATCAAACTACTGAGATTAAGAAAAAAACAACCGTAGCGATGGACTTTGGACGCTTACAATTTGCCCCAGAAATGGCATTGCATCTCTATGGTACACCAGGACAAGCTCGCTTCGATTTTATGTGGGATATCTTGATTCGCAAAGCCCATGCTTATATCATTTTGGTAGATGCTCACCGACCTAGCGATTTTCGCTCAGCCCGCAAGCTGCTCGCGTTTATGAAACAGAGGGTAGATATTCCCATGCTAATTGGCTTGACCCACAGGGATTGTGAAGGCGCTTGGTCTGAAGAAAATGTCGCGATCGCTCTAGGGTTTGTGGATGAAAAAACTCGTCCGCCTTTCGTTACCTTAAATGCGAATGAAAAAGATTCAGTTATTGATACTCTAATTGTCTTAATTGAACATTATTTAAATTGTGTTGTTAAAACATAATAGTTTGGGAATTTTTACTTCTTTCTAATAAATAAATTCTATAGAAAACTAGATTTACATCACTATATTTAATTATTCCCAACGCCGGAAGCAACAGAAGGCAAATTCCATTTTTGTAAATCATTATGGATCGTGTGAGCATTTTGTTCATATATAGAAGTAAGCTAGCCAGATGTTGGTGCTTCATGTAGGCTTCGGTGTCCTTGCTTCTGCGGCTGACGTGACAGGATCATGCTGAAAAAATTAAGACTATCGGCTAATATAAATAATTGTTAAGCTATAATATTATTAAGAAAATCTAAAATTCAGCTAACTTCCTTTAAAGCTTTAACACGTCCTGCCTGATTGAAGTCTGCGCTGATGTTCTTAAAACTGTCCTTTTAAAACTATGGCTATTAGAGGTTACTTATCGGACTTGTCCCTTCCCGAACTGTTTCATTTGATTGAACAAGGGAAAAAAACCGGGTTACTCACATTACGCACCGCATTAACCAGCCCATCAATTCCCTATTATGTATGGGTTCACCAAGGTCGTATTGTCGCGACGGCTAATCGCTTGGATGGTCAAGGTTTAATCGCACTGATTGAGCAATACCAGTGGGTGAGCGATCGCGTGGTAGCCAAGCTAGTCCAATGGTGCTGTCCGACGGGAAAACCTCTGGGGTTGTGTCTCAAAAATCACGGTGTTTTACAAACCGAACATCTCAAGCAGTTATTCCAAGTTCAGGTTTTACAGCAAATTGGTGTCCTGTTCCAACTCAAAAATGCTCAATTTAAATTGGAGCAGAATGTACCTCTACCGGGGCGAGAAATGACGGGGTTGAGCATACCCGCCACTGAAGCCACGTTAATGGGATTGAGGGTGCTGCCAAACTGGGATACCTTAGCTGATAAATTACCTGATCCTCATAGCGGTTTAATCAGTACAAAGACAGGTCAACTTCGTTACCGATTAGATCCGGTCGAATGGCAAATTTGGGAGTACACAAAAGGGACAGTTTCGCTGAAAATGATTGCCAGGGAACTACGACTCCCGATAGAAAAAGTTCAGCAAATTGCCTTTGCCCTGATTACAGTCGGTTTAGCCGAAGAAGTGCCGTTATTCGTGGGAAATCTACCCACTCAATCCGTTGAACCCTTACCCGCGCAATTGACGGAAGAATCGGAAAGTAAAACGCTCAGTCAATCTTTCGTACAAAACTTTATGAGTTTTTTGCGGAACAGTAAAGCCAAACCAATATCAATTGGAACTTAATGGCGGGTTTGTAGGGGCGGGTTTCACAACTATCCTTTCGGTTTTAAGTAGATTTGACTAAACCCGCCATCCGGATTTAGGCTGACGACGCTGTTGCTACTTTTACCATTTCCTCTGGCGTCAAATAAGAATGAATGACTTCACCATCCCGAAACCACACAATACGCTTCGTCAAACGAGCGACATCCGGTTCGTGAGTCACCATCACCACCGTAATTCCCTCCTCATTGAGTTGGCTAAATAACCCAATCACTTCAGCCGTTGTATGAGAATCCAGCGCCCCGGTTGGTTCATCTGCCAAAAGTAATACGGGTTGATTCACGATCGCACGAGCAATGGCTACTCGTTGCTGTTGTCCACCAGACAGTTGATTGGGCTTATTGAACTGGCGGTTTTCCAATCCTACTCGCTTTAAAGCACTCATGGCGCGATCGCGGCGTTCTTGGGGAGAAATTCCAGCATACACCATGGGCAACATCACATTTTCCAAGGCGGTGAGTTGAGGGAGCAGGTGAAACTGCTGAAACACAAAGCCAATCTTGACATTGCGAATCCCAGCTAATTGAGTATTATCCAGATGAGAAACATCCACACCATCTAGGTAATAGCGTCCAGACGTGGGTTGATCAAGACAGCCGATAATGTTCATGGCAGTTGATTTACCCGAACCAGACGCCCCCATAATCGAGCAGTATTCACCTTTATCTATGGTTAGATTTACTTGGCTGAGGGCTTTGACTTCTGTGTTACCCGTACCATAAACCTTAGATATATTTTCTAGACGAATAATGATGGGTGGTTCCACTGCCGTTGAATGAATCGATGATGGAAAATTGATAGAATCGTGCATAAAGTCCTACGGTTAATAAAGAAGACAATTGTAGGGGCGGGTTTAGGAACTCAATTATGTCTTCACCAATAACTAAACAACCAAACCCGCCCTACCCACTGATAACGAACAAAAACCTAAATAGTATTTTTGGTTTATAATCATGATATTTCATCTGTAGGGGCGGGTTTAGGGACTCAATTATGTCTTCACCGATAACCAAACAACAAAACTCGCCCTACCCAATGATAACGAAACAACAACAGCCTAAATAGTATTTTGGTTTATAATCATGATATTTCATCTGTAGGGGCGGGTTTAGGAACTCAATTATGTCTTCATCGATAACCAAACAACAAAACCCGCCCTACCCAATGATAACGGAATAACTATAGATAGACTGGGTAAATTCAATGCTGAAAAAACTGAGAGGTGGATTTTTAATGGGAATTGGCTATATGCTCTCCCCATTATCGTGGTGGAATGATTTATTTTTTAATTTGCCCATTGCCTACCTTTTTGCCTATCTGTTCAGTTGGATTTTTCCTGACCTGTTTTTACCGCTCACCGCTGTTGGTTACTGGCTCTCCAATATTATAGGGATTTTAATGATGCAAATAGGGGCGACAGATATGTTTTTTGAGCAAAAGCAGCGGAATCCTAAAAAAGATTTACTCATTGGTTTTGGGGCATCAACGGTTTACACTTTAGTTGTTTTAGCACTAATGTATTTCCAGGTTCTCGAATCTCCTGTATTTTTAGTAAATCAGTAGAACGGTTTTGTTCATTTATCGGTGAGGTGGATCAGGTTTTGTTATTTACTTATCGGTGAGGTAGGGCGGGTTTTGTTGTTCATTTATCGGTGAGGTAGGGCGGGTTTTGTTGTTCATTTATCGGTGGGGTAGGGCGGGTTTTGTTGTTCATTTATCGGTGGGGTAGGGCGGGTTTTGTTGTTCATTTATCGGTGATTAGCTGAATTGATTCCCTAAACCCGCCCCTACAATTGTGCCTAAACCCGCCCCTACAATTGTGCCTAAACCCTCTCCTACAATTGTGCCTAAACCCTCTCCTACAATTGTGCCTAAACCCTCTCCTACAATTGTGCCTAAACCCTCTCCTACAATTGTGCTTAAACCCTCTCCTACAATTGTGCTTAAACCCGCCCCTACAATTGTGCTTAAACCCTCTCCTACAATTGTGCTTAAACCCGCCCCTACAAATTGTCGCTAAACTCGCCCCTACAATTGACAGATGTGCCATGGCACTCTAAGCACTTCTCAACGCTACAATTGGATCAAGTTTCGCGGCTTGTCTGGCGGGAACGACGCCAAAAAATAAGCCAATTCCACCAGAAACGCCAACAGCCACGAGAATAGCAATGGGAGAAATTCCAGCTTTCAACGGCGAGAAAGCACCGACAAGTAAAACACCACTTACCCCAATTGCGGTTCCAATAATTCCCCCGGCGGCGGAGAGAATGATTGCCTCAATCATAAACTGAATTAGAATATCCTGTTCTCTAGCACCCACGGCTTTCCGCAGTCCAATTTCCTGGGTTCGTTCCCTAACTGATACCAGCATAATGTTCATCACACCGATACCGCCAACAACTAAAGAAATGGCTGCGATCGCGGCAAGCATGATCGTTAATGCACCTGTTACCGCATTGACAATTTGCAAGATATCCTCCTGAGTCTGAACGCCAAAATCATCTTCACCCACAATCTTGTGGCGTCGCCGCAGTAAGTTTTCAATTTGAAACTGTGCCGCACTAATACTATCTCGATTCCTAGCAGAAATAGCAATCCAGCTAATTTGAACCCCGTAAGGCGAAGTGCGTCCCCGCAATCGATTCGCCATCGTACTCAGAGGGATAAACACCGCATCATCCTGGTTATTTCCTAAAAAAGTACCTTTGGGTTCCATCACCCCGATAACTTCAAAGCTAACATCTTTAATTCGCACCGATTGACCAATCGGATCTTGATAACCAAATAATTTTTCGACGACTTCAGAACCGAGAATGACAACTTGGTTATTGCGTTTGATGTCAATATCGTTAAAAAACCGTCCTTTGGCAATATTAAAGCTGCGAACAGATGGAAATTCTGTAGTCGTTCCTATCACCAATGAATTACTATTGCGATTGCGGTACGTAATTAAATATCTCAGATTAATTTGCGGGGCAACTTCCGCAACGGCTGGGACTTGAGTCGCGATCGCCTTAGCGTCTTCCCAAACCAATGTTTTGGGAAAATCAACCGTTGTCTGTTGCGCTTCACGAGAGCCGGGAATCACAAATAGGACATTGGGTCCTAAAGCTTCAAACTGTTCAGAGGCTAGCTTTTGCGCTCCTTGTCCAATTCCCACCATCGCGATCACTGAGGCATTTCCAATAATAATGCCCAACATAGTTAAGCTACTGCGTAGCTTGTTCGCCATCAGCGTAGTGGATGCCATTTTGATGCTTTCTACAATATCCATTGGTCATTTGTTATTGGTCATTATCGGATTATCGTGGTTGTAGGGGCGAGTCGCTGCACATAGTAGGCGGTGTAAGAATTAACCTATATCGACTCGCCCCTGTCTAAATACTTGTAATACTGGCAAGCGTTTCACCCTCATCCCCTAACCCCTTCTCCCATCAAGGGAGAAGGGGAACCGAAATGATTAATGATAAAAGATGTAGCTGCCTAGATTGCTCCACATTTCTCCTACTCTTCTTCGTCAGGATTATAGTTTTCAGGCAAATCAATAAAAACCTTTTCCCCTTCTCTCAATCCCCTAATAATCTGAGTTTTATCCTCAATCGTGGCTCCTATTGTGACTGGTTTAAACTTCGGCTGATCTTCAAAATCAGGAACCATAACTCCAGTTTCGCCCTCTTGAGTCACAACCGCCACTGTCGGAACAACCAGAGCATCGCTAATCGGTTTTCCTAAAAATGTCAGATCAACATTCATCCCTGACCGCAACTTTTCTTGTGCTTCAGGTGCTAGGGCAACTCGCACTTGAAAGGAGGTGACATCATTCTGAACAACGGCTTCTGGGGCAACTAGTCTCACCTGACCTCGGAAAGCCTGATCCGGAAACGCATCTGAGATAACTTGTACGGGCTGTTTTTCTTGAATTTGTCCAATATCAACCTCTGGAACTTCAGCCAGAACTTCCAGTTGTTTGGTGGCTAATGCCACGATTGATGTAGAGGTCGCTGAAGCTGTACTTGATGCCGAGGTTGTTGGCGTGACAAATGCCCCAACCGTGGCATATTTCTGAGTAATAATCCCCGGAAAAGGCGCACGAATAATCGTATCTTGTAGTTGGATGTAGGCAGCTTGGGTTTGGGCTTTCGCCGCTTCTACAGCGGCTTCAAATTGAGCAATTTCTTCTTTACGAGTTCCTTTGACCAGTTGCTGCAAGGCAAATTCAGCTTCTTTAACCGCAGCATTGAGTTGAAAAATTTCTGGGCTAGTTTCAGTATTTTTGGTCTCGCGGACTTGCTCTAAACGTTGTTGAGCTTCATCAAGCTGAGCTTTAGCAGTGCGAGCTTCAGCGAATACCTCTTGGAACTGATCTTGAGACACGACTCCCTCCTCCACCAAGTACTTATACCGTCGAAATCGTACTCTGGCTAAATCGAAGCGGGAACTAGCAGTTTGGACTTGAGCAATCGCTTGGTTAATTTCGCTGGGATTACCGACGAGGGCTTCAGCTAAACGGGCTTTTGCTTGATAGAGTCGCTGTTCAGCTTGTTTAATTTCTTCCGGACGAGGACCCGCTTTGGCTTCAGCGAGACGGGCTTGTGCCTGTTTTAGGTCAGCTCTGACGGCTAAAAACCGAGCTTTAACATCCTCTTGTTCCATTACCGCCACCACATCTCCCGCGTCAACCCGATCCCCTTGTTCGACTTCCAACTTAACCAAACGACCTGAGGTTTTCGGACTCAGGTTAACGGTTTGAATGGGTTGTACCGTACCATTTGCCGTGATCCGTACTGCTAAATCCTGCACATCCACTGGCACAGTTAGTTCATCAAGATCAACGGTGTCTGGTTTTGCCGCAATCACAAAATATCCCGCACCACCCGCGACAAGAAGGCTGGCTGTAATGATTCCCATTATCCAAGGGAGAGGATTATTGACTTTACCCATAGTCTGTGTCAGGTTTCCCCATCAGTCTGCTACAGCAGAGTTTTTGCGCTCAAGTTTCTAAGTTCTTCTTCTCTATGGTAACGACATCAACCAAGCGGCTGACTTACGCATCTGTACTAATTATCTTTAGGCAAAAGTGCCAAGATTTGATCGACAAACTGTTGAGGATCAACAATAGGTTTTTTAATATAACCATCTGCACCAGTTTCCTTAAGCAAGGCTTCGCAATCGCCTTCCATGGCATTACCCGGCATTACGAATATAATGGGCAGATTGCTGGCTTGAGCGTCCGCTTTCAGCATCTGGGCCATCTTGATTCCATCGACTGGCTTACCCTGGTAAACACTGTGAGCCAGGCAAGCATCCATCAAGATAATATCTGCATCTCCCGCCTGGGCAATTTTCATGGCCTCCTCTACATCTTCGGTTCCCTTGACATTCAAGCCACTCCGCCGGGTGAGAATTTTGGAAAAAACGCGAAAATTAATGGGCTCGTCTTCTACAATCAGAACGGTTTTCATGGGCGTTGCATCAAGAAAGTTGTCTTTTCAACAAAAGTGCGCTTTGATCATCAGTCTGACAGGGACTGGGCAAT